>NATK01000131.1 GCA_002085285.1 Candidatus Latescibacteria bacterium 4484_7 | reverse complement strand
CCAGGCCGAAAAAGAAGAAGGCTAAGTAAAAGGGCCATAACCTCAAAATAGAATTATGGAGAATATAAAGGGGGATAGAAGATGGCGATAACGGAGAAACTCAACAATACGACGAAGCCGACATTCTGGGAGGATCGTATCCCTGTAAACTACGTTTACACGTACGGCCTCGCCGGCGAGCGCTTCTTCAGGGCGATCAAGGACAAGGGAACGTTCCTCGCGACGTACTGCCCGCACTGCGAGATATCCTTTGTTCCTCCAAAGGCGTACTGCGATCACTGCTTTGCCAAGCTTGACAGGTATGTTGACGTTGGAACAGTTGGATTCGTCGAGACGTTCACCATTTCGTACGAAAACATGGACGGCTCGCGGAAGAAGGAGCCTACGGTACTCGCAATGGTAAGGATAGACGGCACCGACGGCGGCCTCATTCACTATATCACGGGTATAGAGGTAGAGGATATAGCGATCGGTATGCCGGTGGAGGCGATATTCAAGCCTAAGTCGAAGAGGGTGGGATCGATAGAAGACATAGTCGGTTTCGGCCCTATCAGGAACTCAAAAAGAAGGAAGAAGTAGCCGGAAGGGTTCTATCGCTGAAAAAGTGTTGGGGCGCTGCACGAGCATGGGCTGAAAATCGGGAAGATGAGCGGGCGAAGTTCCTCGCATCGAAGATCCTCCTGTGCCTGTGAGCAAGGCCTCTTGGGGTGCCCGGGAAATAGACTTAACACCTTACGCGTGAAAAAGGGTTGGCTCGATTGAAGCCAACCCTTTTTTCCGAAGGATCCGAATTTCGTTCTTCCTGCTCAGACCTCCTCCGGCTTCTGCGTGCCCGGACCTCCTCCGGCTTCTGCGTGCCCGGCTGATAAAGGTCATTCTCTTAACGATGGGGAGTTACCCCTTATCACTTTGATAAGAACCGCGGGCTCATATAGATCATTTACCGGGCTCTATATTATTTTTATCAATAATCGTGCCAGAATGCGCCGATCAAAGCTACCCAGGATCCTGAAATAGGTAAAAGTTCCACCTCGTGCGCTTATAAAATTATTTAACAACAGCATCAAGACAGTTAAATATTTTTCCAGATTTGGCTACGGCGTTTACGCTATGCTCGTTTTCTTTCATCCGAGAACGATCATATCTCGATCAGGTGAATAGTGTTGCTCGGGACCCTCTCTTTGGTCGGAATTCCTGCGGTGACTACGATCTTTCCCCTGTAACCCGCTTCCGCAAGTTTTTTCTTCACGATTGGGAAAATCGTTTCGGTGTCTTCTATCGATTCGACGGGCACGGCATCTACACCCCACACGAGCGACATCCTTCTAATAACAGGCATGAAATCGGTGAGAGCCACGATCGGAACGTGTGGTCTGTACCTTGCGAGAATGCTTGCAGTAAGACCAGTGTGGGTGAGAACGGCTATCGCAGTGGCACCTACCTCGCTGGCCACCTTTACGGCGCCGCCGCATATCGAATCGACGAGGACACTGCCGCCGCTGCCCTTGAATGGAAGCGCTTGACCGGAAAATACGCTGGAGAATAATTGCCTAGCTTCGCCCTCTTCCGCCTCTACGATTGAATCTTCCCCGTTGTACGAAGTCCCCAGGTAGCTCTCCACCTTCTCGATGATCCTTCTCATGGTCGCCACCGATTCGACCGGATAGTCGCCTGTGGCACTCTCCTCCGAGAGCATCACCGCATCGCTCCCGTCCATGACAGCATTCGCCACATCGCTCGCCTCAGCCCTCGTAGGACGCTCGGAGTGTATCATCGATTCGAGCATCTGGGTCGCCGTTATCACCGGCTTGCCCATTGATATGCATCTCGCTATAATCATCTTCTGATAAATCGGCACATTCTCGGTGGGCACCTCGACTCCCAGGTCTCCTCGCGCCACCATGATCCCGTCGGCAGCATCGATAATCTCATCGATTGAATCGAGAGCCTCCTTTTTCTCTATCTTCGCAACCACCTGGGCGTGAGAGTCATGTGTTGCAATGATCTTACTGAGCTCTTTCACCTCATCGGGGCTCCTCACGAAGGATAGAGCCACATAGTCAACACCGAGCTCGAGACCGAGCTCGAGGTCTTCGCGATCCTTCTCCGTGAGTGCGGGGGTGCTGATCTTGACTCCCGGCAGATTGACCCCTTTGTGCGATAGAAGCGTGCCTCCGTGAACGACTCTGCACTTCACTTCCGTCCCCTCGACGCTCTCTACTACAAGGTGTATCACACCGTCCGACATGTAGATGTTGTCACCCGGCTCAACATCAGCGTTCAGCCGGGGATATGTGACATGCGCGACGTGCTCGTCCCCTTTTACCGGCCTCGTGCTCAATATGAACTCCGCATCCTCTCTAAGCCTTACCCCTCCCTCGGGCATCCCGCCCACCCTTATCTTCGGCCCCTGGAGATCCTGCATGATCGCCACCCTGTCACTTAGATCCCTTATCAAATCGAAGACTCTTCTGTGCTCATCCGGTGTCCCGTGCGAGAAGTTGATTCTCGCTACATTCATTCCCTCTTCTATCATCCTGGACAGGTGCTCTCTGTCCCACGACGCAGGTCCGATTGTGCAAACGATCTTTGCCCTCTTCATACCATTCATCCTCCGATAGATTCGATATTCCAGCAAAGTGCGTGGTGGGAACGCCCACCACCTTAACAATCTTATCGCCAATCCAATAGTAATCCTTTAATCACTTGATTTGAAGTAATAAGAATGTAGTGTTATAATTCCAAAGCTCAAGGCGGAGTGCGCAGTCGAGTCCTCTCTCACCGGAAGGGTCAGAGGCAACTCGTATGAACGACCGCATGTTCGATCCAGGAATATCGAGTATCGAACACGGGAGGCAATCATAAGAACAAAAATCCTTCACCTTGTATATTCTCTTTACAGGGGCGGTGCCGAACGGCTCATCGAGGCGATCGTGGAATCGAGCGATCCCCGGCGTTTCGAGCATGTTGTATGCTCGCTAACAGGCGGTGACGACTTCGCAGATATCCTAGAGCAAAAGGGCGCCGTAATACACTTCATCAACAAAAAAGGCAAACTCGATCTCGGAGCGGCGAGGAAAATAGCGGCAATCATCGATAGGGAGAGGGTCGACATACTGCATCTTCACAATGCATCGGCATCCTTTTGGGGACTTCTCGCCGTCAAGCTGGGCCGCACAAGGCTGCCCATCGTGAGAACCGAGCACTCACCGCTTTCGCCGCTTGTCTCTCCATGGTTCTACAAGGTTATGTATCCATACATAGCGCGAAACACCAATGTGACTGTTTGCGTGTCAGAGGATGCGAAGAGCTCCTTTCTAAAAAGAGTCCCCGATCTGAGCAGCCGCTTTGTTACAATCCACAACGGCATAGATACGTCGCTATTTCTCGGCGAAAAAAACACAACGAGCGCACGTAATTCATTCGGTCTTCCGCAGGACGTCCCGTTAGCGGGCACGGTGGGAAGACTTGTCAGCGTCAAGAACCAGACGATGCTCCTTGACGCATTTGCAATTGCAATCAATAGAGTCCCGTCGGCTCACCTCGCGATACTCGGCGACGGGCCTCTGCTGAAACCTCTCAAGGAGCGCTCACGGGCGCTCTCCATAGAAGAGCATGTTCATTTCATCACCAAGACGGACGAAATGCCTTCGTTCTACCATGCTCTCGATCTATTCGTGCTTTCGTCACAGATCGAGGGTCTCCCCATGACAGTACTCGAAGCCCTTTGCTCCGGCGTTCCAGTCGTCTCAACAAAGGTTGGAGGAATCCCGGAAGCCGTTATAGACGGTGCAACCGGCCACTTGGTCGATAGAGACGACGCGGCGGGACTTGCAGGTTACGTGGCCGATCTTCTTTCCGATCCCGTTCTAAGGGCAAGTATGGGGGAAAAAGGCCGCGAGCATGTGGCGGAGAGATTCGACATAAAAGAGACGGCGAGCCGCTACGAAGAAATATACGAACGCCTTGCACGTTAAAGCCGAATCGATCAGCCATGAGAGCTTCTCAAGGCCCTCGCAGGTGTCATTGAAGTGCAACCGACGCGGGAGGTCGGTATCCGTTAAGCCATCGGAGCACATTCGCCGTTTGAGACCGTGCCACGATTCGTCGGTGCTTATTCATCACTGGAGTCAGCACACTTGGGCCAATCCGGCACATTTACCTTGGGCTGTCCGTCCCCCTTCTAATCAACTCCCTCTTTCAGTGGAAAATTCATCGCTCCTATGTTAAATTTCGTACACGTGGCAAAACACAACGCGGTTTAATCGAATCGAAACGGAGAGAAATCAAAGATCTATATAGCGAGCAAGGCTCTTTCGCGTGGAGCCGAAGGGATGCGCAAGGAGCTCGAGACGAGCCTCAGAAACCTTAAAACCGACATGATAGATCTCTACCAGATCCACTCCGTCGATTATCTCGACCAGCTTGAAAAAGCGCTTCGGCCGGGCGGGGCGTATGAGGCCCTTCTCAAGGCGAAGGAAGAAGGAAAGATCCGCTGGATCGGCGTTACGGGACATTCGAGACCAGTCATCCTCAAGGCGATATACTCGGAAAAGTTCGATACGATCCAGATCCCATTCAACCCGATCGAGGATGAATGGCTCGAAGATGTGATCCCGGCTGCCCGGGAAAGGAGCATGGGGATCATCGGCATGAAGCCGCTTGCAGGCGGAGCGCTGAGAAACGCGGCCGAATCGATAAGATTCTCGATTCTCAAGGGCACCGACGTCGCCATACCAGGGATGGATTCGGTGGAACAGGTCGAAAAGAACGCAGGTGTCGGTGAGGAGCTGCGGGAGCTGGACGCTGAAGAGACGGAGAAGCTCGAAGAGGAAAAGGGAACGTGGGAAGGAAGGTTCTGCAGAAGATGCGGCTACTGCATGCCATGCCCGAACGGACTCAACATTCCGTTCCTCCTTCTGATAGACGCCTATTACACAAGATACGGCCTTAAAGATTGGGCCCTTGCAAGGCTCAACACTTTAGACAAGAAATTCGCAGACTGCACAGAGTGCGGAGAATGCCTCGACAAGTGCCCCTATCAGTTGCCGATCCCCGAGATGATGAAAGAGGCCGCAGAGAGAGTCATCTGATACGCTTTGATACGAGGGAAAAGAGTCGCTCTGCTTCCTTCCGACTGCAACTCTTTGCTTCGACTGCAACGATCCGTCTTCCGAACCTCTCAAGATAAACCTGACTGTCCCCATCGCGTCTCCACTCGATGCACTCTGCACATCCAATCGTTGCAAACGGGCATTGTGTCGTTTGCTCCAGCCCGTTCAACCTCTCGAACGACGGTGTAGGCAGCGGAAAGTGCGGCAGGGAACCAGTCGAGCCCGATTGCGCCTCTCGGCGTGAAGGTCAAAGAATGCTCGATACGGCATTCCGCAGGGAAAAATGTGCTTTCGACAGGCAGGGCAGAATCACCCCGTATTCTCTCATCGATCGCCCTTGCAAAATCAACCATCGCCGCAGCAAGCGCCGAATCGCTGCTAAACACTCCTATCCTCACGTAATAGCACGCCTTCCAGAAATGCAGAGTATAAAGGTCGCTGTAACAATCCGCACCGATGTCGCAGACTCGAGCCGCCGGGTCTCTGTGCAAGTTATAGATCCCCATGGCCTCCTCGGGCTTCGAGTGCCTGTATATCTCCACCTTGAGTGAGGCCCCCTCGTTCGAAACATAATTCTGCACGGCCAGCTCTATGAATCCGTACCGGATGAATTCGTCGGCGGCGCCGTCATTGTAACGCCATAGATTCATCCTATCGTAGAGCTGTACGTTGCCGTCTCTTCTCCAACCAGGCACAATGTCATCCGCCGGTAGAAACATCTTCTGCGACACAACGGTTGTGTCGGCTGTGAGACACGCTGACAAGACACATGAAAGCAGGAAAGCGATTAACACGGCTGCGGGCAAAACCGACAACGATCTCTTCATCTCTCTCCTCCTCGCAGAAAAGTGCCAGCCTTACAACTGCCCTACTACCAGATGAGCATCCATTTGCATGAGGGCCCGCTGCATATAGCATATCACATCGCCTTAATCATTACACGACTCAAAAATCGAACCGAAAGCAGTCAGCTTCAACCATAAACTGATAATGATTTTGACCACAAAACATATCCGAAACCAAAACATTGTAATTTCTGGAATAAATTTTGCGTTAGCATGTATAAACGTTAGAATAGAAAATATTAGAACAGAAAATAAAGTGATACCATCAATGTCAGCGCCCTGGAAAAGCCCAAATGACGTCAGATAAAGCCCTAAGAAAAACGATTGCAAAAGACGACGGCAAGAAAAGCGATACGATCAGGTTTTTACTTACCGGCTCTGCATTATCCGCAGCCTACTGGCTCTTTGAGTCGTTTACACATACATTCCTCTTTCACACAGACGGACTCTTCGAAAATATCCTGACAAAAAGCCCACACGAACTCTGGATGCGGTCCGTAACTGTCTTGGTCATATGGCTCGCGCTCATGACGGGACACAGACTCAAAAAGAGGCTCGTCGAAAGCGAGCGGTCGAGGAACGTAATCGCATGGAAAAAAAGGCTTTTTGATGAGCAGATCGAAGAGCTCGTCGTCTATTACGACGAAAATTTCGACATCTCCTGGGCGAATGGCGCCGCTGCTCGTTCCCTCAATATGACACCGGACGAGATGATCGGCAAAAAATGCTATGCGCTCTGGCACGACAGTTCATCACCGTGCAAAGGATGCCCTGTCCAGAAATCGATCGAAACACGGACGCCTCAGAAGAATATGATCACGACACCTGACGGCCGTTTCTGGTTCATAAGAGGGTATCCCGATATTGACGAATCGGGCAAGGTTGTCGGATCGTTCGAATTGACTCTCGAGCTCACCGCTCTCAAGCAGACCGAAAACCGACTCAGCGAAGAAAAGGAGAAACTCGAATCGATCCTCCGTTCCGTCGAGGAAGGCATATTGACCGCAGACAAGCTCGGCAATATCACTTACATGAACGGTGCATTCGCCCGCATAACGGGGTGGACGAGAGAAGAAGCCGTCGGCAACAGCATCATGCGTCTGCTCATCCTGCACGACAAGGCAACCGACCGAAAGATCATACCACCGCTCAACAAGATCCTCACGATAACGGAAGGCAAGTCTATAAACCATCGAGGTACACTAAAGACGAAGGAAGGCGAAACGAAGCTCGTCTCGGTGAGCTTCTCAGCGATCCTCGGTACAGAGGGAGAAGCAGCAGGTATCGTTGTAATGCTCAAAGATATCACCGAGATCGAAGAAAGGTTCTCGCACCTCTTCGAAGCGAGAAAGTTCGAATCGCTCGGGGCGATGGCAAGAGGTATGGCAAATGCGCTGAAGTCGATTCATCAGCCCGCTTCGACCGAGATCTCTCTGCTCAGATCGATGTTCAACGATAATGCAGGAGCAAGCAGATCGATCGCCGTTCTGGAAGAGATCTTCGATAGAGAGGACAAACTTGCAGAAGAACTCATGTCCCTCTCGAAGGGGCCTGCTCCAAAACCGGAGAAGGTGGCCCTCCCGGCAATGATAAGAGAAATAACGAGCAACACAATAAACAGCACAGAATGCAATGTCACCCAGTCTATGGACAAAGGCCTATGGCCTGTACATGGCGACAGGAGCCAGATCGAATACGTAATCACCGAGCTGCTGAAGTTCATAAAGGTTGCGGCTCGAAGAGGATGCCTGATTGAAATTTCGGCTAGAAACGAAAGGCTTGAAAGCTCGAACCCGTACGAGCTGCCCGCGGGAAAATACGTCTTGATAAGGGTAAGTTCCGACAGCTATTTCATAACCAAGGACCGCACCGACAGAATCTTCGATCCGTTCTTTTCGCAGTTCTATACCGACAATGGGCTCGAACTAGCCAGGATAAGGTCGATAGTCGCCGCCCACAACGGCTTCATAGGTATAACCTCGCTTCCGGAAACAGGCACTAGCTTCAGGATCATCTTGAGAGCTGCGACCGAGGCTTCCGGGAAAACCCTCTTCTCCAAGAGACAGAACAAAGAAAACGCCCCGACATTTTCATCCTGACCTGCACAGTGCCGCCGATCCATTTTGCTGTTTATCACAGCCCCACTTTAAGTTATACTTGTAAAAACGAGTTTCTTGAAAGGAACATCCATGGGGTTTTTCAAAAGATTTTTCGGCCTGGAGCAGGGGCCCGGGGAGCCGCGACCATTGAGTGACGAGAGCTTCGAGTTCGAGGTGTTGCAGAATAAACTGCCTTCGGTCGTCGATTTCTATTCGCTGATGTGCTCTCCCTGCCAGGTGATGAGCGGGCTGCTCAACGAGATCGGTCCAGATTACATGGGGAAGGTGAACTTCTTCAGGCTCGACGTAACGAAGAATCCCTACACTGCCTCGAGATACAACGTTTCGAGCGTTCCGACCGTTATCGCATATAAAAACGGCAAGGAGGCGAGTCGGTTCGTCGGTCTGATGCCGATCGACGAATTGAGAGACTGGATAGACGAGATTCAATGATCAGTATAGAAAATACCTCTGTTAATGATCGGACCTTTGAGGTGGTCGCATTTCTGAAGGCGCGCGACAATGACTGAGGTCAAGGACATAGACGGCAAGAGACTCGTCCTCAAGAAGGGAGACATAACACTCGAGGATGCAGATGCAATCGTGAATGCGGCGAACTCTTCGCTAACGGGGGGTGGCGGTGTCGATGGCGCGATACACAGAGCTGGAGGGGCGGCGATACTCGAAGAATGCAAACGCATTATAGCTGACATGGGCCGTCTTCCAACAGGCGAGGCTGTGATCACGACCGCCGGCAGGATGAAGGCGAAACACGTGATACACACGGTCGGCCCGATCTGGTCGGGTGGAGAGAGGGGCGAAGCGAAACTCCTCGCCGATTGCTACAGGCACTCCCTCGAGCTGGCTGCAGGGCGCGGCCTGAGGAGTGTCGCCTTTCCGAGCATAAGCACCGGGGCTTATAGATACCCCGTCGAGGAAGCTGCGGGGGTAGCTCTTTCAACAATAATAGAAACCATGAAGAATCACGATATCGAAGAGGTGCGTGTAGTCCTCTTCTCGGATCGAGATTATGAGATCTACAGAAGTGCTCTGAAAGATCTGGAAGAAGGCAGGTGGAAGTCGAAATGATGAGAAAGGACACGGTCGAGTGTGTCGCGGTGCTGGTCATTCTGGCGGTCGTAACGACTCTCGTTCCCGTCAGCGGGTTCGGCTACGAGGATCGGTTCTTCTTCAAGGCCGACCTCGGAGCGAGCTTTCCGACGATGAACAACCTCTCTAACGAATTCGACAGGCAGGAACGCGAAGACCTGCGCCGAGGGTACGGCTTCGGGGTGTCACTTGGCAAAACCTTCGGAAGCGGTCTCTGGTCACTGGAGGGAACGGCTTCGCTGATGTACTTTCCACAGCTTTTCTACCAGAACGATTACGACACCTTCACCGTTCAGCCCTCTCATCACTCATACGGAGTAATCGTGCGTCGCAGATTTCTCTTTGGCTCTGAAAGGCTCATTCCCTCCCTGGGTGTCGGCCTGAGCTATGCAACGACCAATATTATCTCGGGCGGTAGCAGGATCAACACGCTCGAAGCGGACGCCGTCTTCGACCTTGAATACCACCTGCAGAGAAACATCTTCCTCCTTATCAGTGCATCTTACTGCAAGGGGCTCTACGAGGACTCTTTCAACAGCTCCACGCTTCAAAGCAACGAAAACGATACGATTCATACGAGCAATGGTGACGTGTTGAAGGACACTTTTGATTCATTCGAGCTCAGAGCTGGAGTCATCGTTTACCTGCTGAAGAAAAAGCCGAGCTTTTAACCCGATAGGTAAGCTTGAGCGGCTCGTAGCGCCCGCGGCATCCGATTGTTTCATGCTCTTGCTGGAGAAAATCATCTGCCGCCCTCGGGGAACCAATCGGGAACCTTCTTAGGTTTGAACTGCGGACAACCTGGATTTTGCACCGAGTTTTCGACTCACAACGTAGCCGTTCCTGCCAAGCTCGCCGATCCCCGCATCGACCGCCAAAGGCACGAGCATTATCAGGTAATTCCGCAGGTTATGAGCCCTGGCAGGATACCCCAACGCCCTGATGAATCGGGCGAGCTGCACCGAAGCGAGCACGCTGTTCGCATCATAATCTACGGCGATCGAAGTTCCTGTCGCCGTGAGCTCCGGGTCCTGCTCAAACGCCATAGAGATCGCCGTATGGTGTCTCAGGGCAATCTTCTCGCCGTAAGTCGATCCCTGATATCCTTTCGGCTTTCCCTTGAAATACGGAGGGCTCCTGTATCCTTCGTCCTTGAAGAAGGGGCTCGCTCCTTTGTGCGAATATATCCATTCCGGTTTCAGGGACCCTATCCTCACATCATCCGCACCGAGACGACGGGCAAACTCCTTGATCCTATGCGCAGCCTC
>NATK01000130.1 GCA_002085285.1 Candidatus Latescibacteria bacterium 4484_7 | reverse complement strand
TACTCTTCGAGGGCGTTTTCTATCGTAGATTTTAGCTCGTTGACCTTGAATCTTCTCAATTCGCCCAGAGAGCCTGCTTTTGTTTCGGCGCCTTCGTGTATGTATTGAGTCGAGCTTTTCCATCCCGGCGGGAGCACGTAAGGGACGGCGTACTGTCCTATGAAAAACGAAACGATCAAGATGGTTAGTGCGGCCACCGTAGGTGCGAGTGAACCTCTTCTCGTTCTTGTTGTATCACCCTCTTCGATCCAGTCTTCATCTTCTTCGTCTTCGATGGGTTCACCTATGATTTTGATCAGCCCTTTTTCGAGCAGATTCTTGAGTGCTTCGTATGTGCAGAATCTCGCCATCTTCGCATTGGAGACGAGGTTCGCTATGGACCTTTCCGTTTCGAGAAGATCATAGATGATTTCCTCGTTTTCCTCGAGCTTTTCCCTCTGGCCCTCTTCGAGCGGCGCGCGCTTGATCACCAGCTCTTCCGATGGAAAAATCCGCTTTATCTCGGCGAATTCGTCTATCCTTCTCATGCTCTCCATGAGAAGGCCTTCGACCTTGATTGAGACGAAAGTCTTTATCCCCTGGAGAACGTTTTTGCCCGTAATGAACTTGTAGTAACTCTTCGGCCAGCTCAGCACCTGCGACATCGTTTCCTGAATCTGATCTGCGAAAATCGTCTTGAGTTCGTCTTCTGAGAAGTATTTCTCCGAGAGGAGTATGTCTGTTATATCAAGATTCGTTTCGGCCTGTATGTGCTGGATGCGGTTCATTTCATCTCTGCCTATGAAACCGTATCTCAGCAGATAATCTTTGAGGGGGTCTTTCGTCTTGTTCCTTCTGTCTCTCGTCGAGATCACTTCACCGTCTTGAAAAAAGATCACGATATTGTCTTCACCGCTGACGGAGAGCATTCCCGATTTCTTCTGCAATCCGATGAGCTGAAAGATCTCGCTGAGTCCGAAGTCTTTTACGTTTCCCTCTAAAGCCATATCGAGCCTTTCTACTTCAAACGGTCAAAAGAGTGATACCGTTTCCTTTTCCAATTCTCCCTTTTGCCTTTCCAGCTTGGCCATTGTCTCTTCTTTCAGTTGCTTTTCTTTCTTCCACATCTCCGCGGGAAGGATCCTGTAGTTTCTCGGCTCTATCTTTTTTCTGTCGCTTAGCGAGATGTAGTAGAGCAGTGCGAACAATGCGCCGGGCAGTACGAGCCTCCACAGAGACGAATGGATCGTTATCGAGAAGGGAGCCCGGAAGTATGTGCCGCCCCAGATCAGGGCTGCGGTCAGAGCAGTGCCGATGAATGAAATGATGATCCCTGAGTAGAGCTTGTCGTGGAATATTTGAGCGACTCCGGGGAAGAGCAGGAGCCGCACCTTCCCAAGAGCGTATCTTCTCGAGAGAACCTTTTGTCTCCTGTGTCGCAGCAGAGCTTCCATCACCTTTACACTGGACAATCCTTCTATTGCCTTCGTGCATTCGCGGCACAGTATTATACCCATCTCGTCGTTTGAACAGGAACTGCATGTTGCGATGCCGCAGTTTTCGCAGCTCGTCACCCTCCATTTTTTCCTTATTGTATTCGCTGCTATGATGGAGATTATTGCAGCCACAACGTAGAGTAGCCATAGCAGATGCGCGGGGAAAAGCAGAAATGGTCTCAAAACGCCGTCGATTATCGAGAACCTTTTTTCTTTGGCCTCTGCCGAAGCAAGAGCCCACAACCTCTTGTCGCTTATCCCCTTTTCGAAGACGTCGGGCCTTGAGCCGGCCAGTCCAAAGTATTTCGATTTGAAGCGCTCTATACCGAGCTCGTTGGCTCTCTTCAGTGCCAGACTCGACTTTGCAAATAGGAGTTTCTTGATGTAAACCTGTCCCAGGTTATAGTAGGCGACCGCATCGGTCGAGTCGATCTCTATCGCATTCTGGTATCCTGCGAGAGCTCTGTCGAAATCACCCGACTCATAGTAGATGTTTCCAAGATTTATGTATGCTTCTTCGAAGCCTTTCCTGAGCTTGATTGCATTTAGTAGGTGCATTTTTGCCTCGTCAAGCCTCTTCATCCTGTAGAGGATCGTTCCTCTAACGAATTCCACCTCGGGCACAAGTTCCCTCTGAGTGATTCCGTCGAGTTCGGCGAGGAGACGATTATTTGCCCCGAGCAGGTTGATCCTCGCAAGCTTGTTCGTGGCTGACTGAGTATCTATAGCGACGTCGAGCGCCTTCGAGTAGGGCAGACCGAAAGAGATGATCGATATAATGACGAGAAGCGTTGCCAGGGCACGCTTTTCTCTACTGTTTATATAGGGCCAGAGAATAATGAGGAGGAGCGCCGAGTAGAGAGCGGCTCCAAGCCTCATCACTGCGAGCGCGACTATGATTATCGCAAGCATCAATCTTTCCTGCGGGAATTTGTATCTGCTTTTGTAGTATTCGTGTGCCTTGTGGGTTATGAAAGAACGATATTTGATCGTTAGCCCAAGAATGAAGGCAATAAGTGAACCTATGAGGGATACGATGAGATACAGGAGCGCATTTGACAGAAGAACCGCCTGATTGTTGAACGATACGAATTCCCTCCTTGCGCCTTCGTAGAAATGAGAGATGAAATCGCTCTCACCATGCAGAAACTCAATCCATGCCAGCGTGAACATCGGCTTGGGGTATTGCGGGTAGAGGTTCGCTGCAAGTAGCAGTTTTTCTCGTGCCTTTCGCCACTTTCCCTGAGCAATCAGCTCGATGGATTCGTCATAGAGGGCCTTTGACACGGCGGGCAGAGAGGTCGCACCATGTTGAATCTGCTCTGACGCGTACTTTTTGAGGGGCTCACTTTTCAGCTTGTCGATCGAACTCGCACTTGTTTTGGTGCAAAATGCAAGCATGACGAGTGTCGATATGTAGATATATATATTTGTTTTCAACATAACCGATTCAACTAAAGTATGTTGCATATCCCCGAGCAGTGCCTTTTTTGCCCACGGACCTGCTGCCCTCTTTTCTAAGCCGTTTCGGCAAGAATCGTGCCGTAATTCTTTGCTTTCAATCGAGTTATCAGTCTTTTATTTTGTTTACAGTAAGCCTTAGAAATGGTAAGTATCCTCTGTAACCGTGTTTGGTTCGTGTATCCCTTGTCCTTTGATTAGAACGGGCATGGATAGTTTTGAGGATTTGATCAGGTGTAAGCTGAAAGGAAACAGTAGCAATGGATGTCGTTGAAATCGAACAGATAGGAAGTTACGTCGGTCAGGACGTGACTCTCAAGGGATGGGTTTACAACATGAGATCGAGCGGGAAAATCGTCTTTCTTCTCGTGAGGGACGGTACAGGGATCATCCAGTGCATTGTCGAGAAATCCTCGGTCCCCGGAGAGCTCTTCGAGACGGTTTCCAGATTGACACAGGAGTCTTCCATCGAGGTGAGCGGTTTCGTCAGGGCAGACAAGCGTGCGCCCGGTGGCTATGAACTCGGCGTCAAGGAGCTGAGGATCATCCAGGTTGCGGAGGATTATCCTATCACGCCGAAGGAGCATGGGATGCCCTTCCTCATGGACCACAGACATCTGTGGCTCAGAAGTACAAGACAGCATGCGATCATCAAGATCCGCTCCGGCCTGGTAAAGTTCATCAGGGATTTCTTCGACAGCCGGGGTTTCCTGTGCGTCGACACACCGATATTTACGCCGAATGCCTGTGAAGGTACGACGACCCTTTTCGAGACCGACTATTTCGGTGATAAGGCCTATCTCACGCAGAGTGGTCAGCTCTACAACGAGGCAACGGCTGCAGCTTTCAGAAAGGTCTACTCGTTTGGTCCGACCTTCAGGGCGGAGAAGTCGAAGACGAGGAGACATCTCATAGAGTTCTGGATGGTCGAACCGGAGGTGGCCTTTGCCGACCTCGACGACATCATGAAGCTCGCCGAGGAATTTGTCACTGAGATCGTCCAGCGAACGCTGGAGAAGTACAGAGGACTTCTTGAGGAGGTGCTCCAGAGGGACATTTCCGCTCTCGAGAAGGTCCAGCCTCCTTTTCCCAGGATCTCTTACGATGAAGCGGCGAAGATCCTCGAAGAGAAAGGCACGGGCTTCGAGTACGGCAACGACTTCGGGGGCACTGACGAGACGGTTCTCGCGGAGGGGTTCGACAAGCCGTTCTTCGTCCACCGTTTTCCATCGGCGATAAAGGCATTTTACATGGAGCCCGATCCCGAAGACTCCCGGCTCAGTCTTTCGGTCGATCTGCTGGCGCCCGAGGGGTACGGTGAGATCATAGGCGGCGGACAGAGGATTCATGACCTTGCACTGCTCGAGAAGCGCATCAGAGAGAACAACCTACCCAAAAAGGCATTTGAGTGGTATCTCGACTTGAGGCGCTACGGGACATTTCCGCATGCGGGATTCGGTTTGGGCCTAGAGAGGGCGCTTGCCTACATTTGCGGCCTGAAACACGTGAGGGAAACGATTCCCTTCCCGCGCCTCATCAACAGGCTGTCGCCGTAACTGCCAGGAACTCCGCGGTACGGTTGGCGCGGCCGTCCTCCTGGCACAACCCCTTTTCCGATGCAGTGCACCTCTTTAGACGAGAGAGGAGAATATGTATTCTTGGGCCCGATCCTTCTTACAGCGGGAGGGGGGCGCGATTACAGCGCTGCTGCCAGTTTCCCGATGCAAGGAAGTCTCTTTCTCAAAACCGGGGGCATCCTGTCTCTTCCTGCTCCCGCCCTCTTTCCATAACGATATTGATTTTGGCGTATTCTTTTGCTAATTTAGAATAACTTTCCCGATCACTCTTTGATCTGTTTAAAGGAGGAAATCTTGCCGAATCGTCCAATGAAGACCATGTGCGTTGGAGTCCAGCTCTTCTTGCTGCTTTTTGCCGTTTTTCTCGCCTCCGCCGGTCGAGCGGGTGAGATGGAGGATTTTCACTTCGCCGAGAAGCTGAGAAGCGACAGCCTGTTCGCTGCGGCGGGTGATGAGTTCATGAGGTTCGCCAGGAAATATCCGAAGAGCGAACTGGCCGATGACGCATATTT
>NATK01000015.1 GCA_002085285.1 Candidatus Latescibacteria bacterium 4484_7 | reverse complement strand
CGTCGTGGCAAGGCTGTTTTGCCGAGGGACGACGATTTCTTCGAATTCCTCGTTTCCAAGACCGCAGCACAGTATGTCTCATTTGGATTCTCACCTGAGGCTGATTACACGATCAGCAATCTCGAAAGGCTCGAAGGTCCGCGTGGGTATGGGTTCACAATAAATGAAACTGCGCTCAAGATCCACCTTTACGGCAAGCACAACGTGCTAAATGCCGCTTGCGCCTTTGCCGTCGGAGAAATATTCGGAGTGGAACCGCCCGATATCGCCGGGGCAATCGAAGAGACGGAACAGCCGTCTTCCAGAGGGGTTGTGTACGATCTCGGAGGGATAACGATCGTCGATGACAGTTACAACTCCAACCCCGCCTCGTTGAAATCCGCAGTGGAGAGTTTTGTCGATATGCCTGTCGAAGGCAAGAGGTGGCTGGTTCTCGGCGACATGCTCGAGCTCGGCCAGCAGAGTAAGGATCTTCACAGTGAGATGGGCGTTATATGCGGCAAGGCAGGCGTTGACGGTTTGATAACCCTGGGCACGGAGAGCGTCGAATTGAACAGACAGGCTTCTGTTCAGAGAAAGGCCCCTCCTGTGATAAGCCATTTCATAGATGCAGCGAAGCTGGCTGGCTACCTGAATGAATATTTGCAGCCGGGCGATGCGGTTCTCATCAAGGGTTCAAGAGGAATGAGGATGGAGAAGGTGCTCGAAGAATTGGAGCACTTGAGAGAGGTTTCTCCGGAGAGGATAGACTGATGCTTTACCATTTGCTCTATCCGTTGAGAGATTACTTCTTCGCCTTCAACGTATTCAGGTATATCACTTTCAGAGCTGCCTACGCGATGGTGACGGCGCTCCTCATTTCTTTCATCTTCGGCCCTCTGATGATAAGATGGCTGAAGAGATTTCAAGTCGGAGAAAAGATCAGGGACGATGTGCCGAAGTCTCATTCGGGCAAGGAAGGGACACCTACGATGGGTGGCGTCCTGATCATTTCGGCCATCATCATTCCAACCATTCTCTGGGCCAATCTCAAGAACCATTATATACAGCTCGTTCTCATTGTGACCGTTTGGACCGGATTGATAGGCTTCGCCGACGACTATCTCGGTGTGGTCAAAAACAGGAGCAAGGGGCTCGTCGGCAGGTACAAGCTCATCGGGCAGTTGCTCTTTGGAGCGGTCCTCGGAGCATTTCTTTACTTCAATCCTACGGTCAGTGAGGGGATCACGAGGACATCGGTTCCGTTCTTCAAGAATCTCTATATCGATTGGGGGATATTCTACATACCTTTTGTCATGCTGGTTATCACCGGCACATCCAACGCCGTCAATCTCACCGACGGTCTCGACGGCCTCGCAACTGGCGTTTCGGCATTCAGCTTCTTTGCATTCGCCACGCTTGCCTATCTGACGGGACACAAGGTTTTTGCACAATACCTGCACATAATTTACCTCGAGGGGAGCGGAGAGCTCACCGTGTACTGCATGTCGGTCGTCGGAGCCACACTCGGCTTTCTGTGGTTCAACAATTATCCTGCGGAGATCTTCATGGGCGATACGGGCTCACTTGCCCTTGGCGGCGCCCTCGGCACGGTGGCGGTGCTGTTGAAGAGAGAGCTTCTGCTGGTCATTATAGGCGGTGTTTTTGTCGCAGAGGCCCTGTCAGTGATCCTGCAAGTGGCTGCTTTCAGAATACGTGGGAAGAGGATATTCAAGATGGCGCCTCTCCACCATCATTTCGAGCTCTCAGGTTGGCCGGAGAACAGGGTTGTGGTGAGATTCTGGATCATAGCTGCGCTCCTTGCGCTTTTGAGCATCAGTACGTTGAAGTTGAGGTGAAGTAGTGATAATTCGTGCCGAAAAAGACATTTCACTGAACTATGAAGGCAGAAAGGTTCTCGTCCTGGGCCTTGCCAGAAGCGGCATCTCGGCGATGAAGCTTCTCGCGGATGCGGGTGCCGTTGTAACCGGTGCGGACGAAAACCCCGCGCTCGAGGTACCGGAAGATGTCGATCGCAGTATGATCGTTCTAGGTGAATTCGACGATAGCCTTCTCGATTCCTGCAGCGAGATTATTCTCAGTCCGGGCATTCCGAAGGAGCACGGATTCGTGTCCAAAGCGGTAAGGCGGGGAATACCAGTGCTCGGCGAACTGGAGCTCGGGTATAGATTCGCCGAGGCGAGGCTCGTGGCTGTAACCGGGACGAACGGCAAATCGACAACGGTCAACATGATAGCTCACATTCTCGATGAGGCAGGCATGGAGACTGTGGCGGCTGGCAATGTCGGCGTGCCGCTGACATCTGTGGCAAGAAAGATAGGTCCTCATGGAATCATCGTAGTCGAGGTGAGCAGCTTTCAGCTCGAGACGATCTCTACCTTCAGAGCCGGGGTTTCGGGCATACTCAATCTGACGCCCGATCATCTCGACAGGTACGATTCTCTCGACGAGTACTACGAAGCGAAGGCCAGGATAGTCGAGAACGCCGTCGAAGACGATTTCCTATTTTATAACGCCGAAGATGTGAGGACTCTGAGAATAGCAAAGACCTTTCCGGGGAGGACGTTTCCATTCTCGTCTTCGTCGGTGCTCGACGAGGGTGCATACTTCGACGGGGAGAGGCTCGTTCTTTCGACCGAGGAGGGCAGTGAGGCGTTTATGAGTACCGACGAGTTAAAGGTCGTCGGTATTCACAATATAGAGAATGCCCTTGCTGCGGTTGCCGCTGTCCACCCGTTCGGTATTTCTCTTGATGTATGCAGGAAGGCACTCGCCACCTTTAAGGGACTTCCACACAGGATGGAACTCGTCGCTGAAATAGACGGGGTTGCCTATTACAACGATTCGAAAGCGACGAACGTCGAGGCTGCACTCATGAGTCTCAAGGGAATTGACAGGCCGGTTGTTTTGATCGCAGGCGGCAAAGACAAGGGCGGTAACTTTGGCAAATTGCTCGAAGCTGCTGACAGGCTCAAGGCTGTAATAACGATCGGTGAGGCCGCTTCTCTGATAGAGGAGGCGATCGGGAACGCTATCCCGACGGCGAGAGCCGATACGATGCACGATGCGGTGGAGAAAGCGGCAAAGACGGCCGAGAGGGGTGACATCGTACTCCTTTCACCGGCGTGTGCGAGTTTCGATATGTTCAAAAATTTCGAGCACCGTGGCGAAGTCTTTTCCAGTTGCGTCTTGAATATGAGGCAGTAGCGTGAAGAGAGACGATTCGAAATACGATAGAAAATTATTGTTCACGACGATAGGGCTCGTGTTGATAGGCCTTATCATGGTCGCCTCGGCCAGCCAGATCATCGGCCACGACAAGTGGTCTTCTTCGTTTTTCTTCGTTCAGCGCCATGCGATAAGGATACTGATAGGGTTTTTGGCCCTGTTCGTCTTTTCAAAGATACCGTACACGGTTTACAGGAGATTGTCTTTCTTTATAATCCTGGCGTCGTTCATTCTCCTCGCCGCCATCTTCATGTGGGGTCGTGAGGTGAGAAGCGCTACGAGGTGGCTCCCGATCTTCAAACACGTTTTTCAACCAGTTGAATTGGCCAAGGTTGCGCTCGTTATATATCTCGCGACTAAAATTGCGGATCTCGGCTCCCGGATAAAGAGGTTCAAGGAGGGATTTGTTCCGCTTGTTTCAGTGGTTGTTGTGATGGCCCTGCTCGTTGCTCTTCAGCCGAACGTGAGCAATGCGACATTGATCATCATCGTTTCTTTCGTGATAATATTCGTCGGGGGAGGGAAGCTTTCCCATATCACAGTATCGATGTTGGGACTCATTGCTGCGGGTGCACCTTTAATCTATCGGATTGGGGTTGTTCAGGAGCGAGTCCACGCGTTTATCGACAAATCGTCCTTCGCAAAGACTACGAGTTTTCAGGTCAACCAATCTCTGATTGCATTCGGGTCGGGTTTCATCTTCGGTAAGGGGCCGGGGCGCGGACATCAGAAATTCAACTTTCTTCCCGATCCTCATACCGATTTCATCTATTCGATCATAGGCGAAGAGCTTGGGATCATTGGCACGATAACCGTTCTCGCTCTCTTTGCGTATTTTCTGAGGCGAGCTTTGAAGATCGCGAGGAATGCACCGGACAGATTTGCGTTTCTTCTTGCATACGGACTCGGCATTCTAATCTTTACCACCGCGGCGATCAACATATCCATGGTTCTTGGACTCATCCCAACGGCGGGGATGCCGTTGCCGTTCATCAGTTATGGTGGCTCCTCGCTTCTTGCCTCCATGGTTTCGGTGGGAATATTAATCAACATTTCTTCGAAGGGGCACAATGCGAAAAGTGGGGGGACATTGAGGATAACGACGAGGAAGCGAAAAAACGTTTATGCAAGAAGACGACTTGTATCGCAAAAGGCAAGTTCGTAATGAAAGTAGTTTTCGCAGGTGGAGGAACAGGTGGCCATATATACCCGGCTATTGCAGTTGCCAATGAACTCAGGAAGAGAAACAGGGGGCTTGAACCTGTGTTCATAGGGACGAGAAAGGGCTTGGAGGCGAAAGTGGTACCTGAAGCGGGATACGAGATCGGATTCGTCGTCTCGAGCGGATTCAGGGGAAAGGGCATCCTTGGGAAGGGTGCAACGCTGCTGGGAATAGGTGTGGGTTCCATCCAGGCAATTGCGATTCTCTCACGGCTCAAAGCGAGACTCGTTTTCGGCTCAGGGGGTTTTGCCAGCGCATCTACGATCATAGCGGCGATTCTCATGGGGATCCCCGTTGTTATTCAGGAACAAAATTCTATTCCTGGCATGACGAACAGATTTTTATACAAGAGGGCGAAGAGGGTGTATATAGGATTTCAGAGAGCGGCTCAATACTTCAAGGGGAACAGCGCCGTGATTTACACTGGCAACCCCTTGAGGGATGAATTGTTTGAACCGAAAGATATCGATGCAAGGGAGTATTTCGGTTTGAAGCACGACATACCTGTTCTTCTCGTGTTTGGGGGCAGCAGAGGCGCTCATTCGATCAACGTCGTCGCAACAGAGTACTTTCTTTCGAACGGAGAGGTGCAGGGGATCGTTCAAACGGGCGACAGGGACTACGATTGGGTGAAAGAGAAACTCGCTCCGTTGGGAGGCAGGGTCGTCGTCCGGCGGTACATGGATAAGATAGATCTGGCATATAGAGCAGCGGATCTGGCTCTTGCAAGAGCCGGAGCATTGAGCGTCTCGGAACTTGCGGCGGTACATCTGCCGTCGATTCTCGTTCCGTATCCGTATGCAGTGGATAACCATCAATATTACAACGCGCTGGAGATCGAAGAGGCAGGGGGCGCGGTGATCATCAGAGATCAGGAGCTGACACCGGGCAGATTCGCTGAAACGGCATCGGCGATCATAAAAGATCCGTCGAAGCTCGATCGGATGAAAGACGCTTTGAAGAAAGCGGCGGTTAAGGATGCTTCGAAAAGGATAGCGGATGATATCGAGAACTTGCTGGAAGGGAGAGGCTGAGAGGTGGCTATGATTTTGGGCAATGCAAAGCATATTCATTTCATAGGGATAGGCGGGATCGGTATGAGCGGTATAGCCGAGATTCTCGTCAACCTCGGCTTCAGCGTGAGCGGTTCCGATGTGCAGAAGTCACCCATTACCGAGAGGCTCGAGGCTCTCGGAGTAAAGATTTCGTACAGGCACGCCAAGGCCAATGTGAAAGGTGCCGATGTCGTGGTCGTCTCGTCGGCTATAAGAAGCTCGAACAGCGAGCTCAGAGCCGCACGGGAGGCGGGGATACCGGTGATTCCTCGAAGCGATATGCTCGGTGAATTGATGAGAATAAGGACCGGCGTCGCAATAGCTGGAGCTCACGGAAAGACGACTACCACGTCGCTTGCAGGCACGGTGCTCACCGAGGCCGGTCTCGATCCGACGATAATCGTAGGCGGCAAGGTAAAGAATCTGCGTACGAACGCGCGACTTGGCGAGGGCGAGTTCCTCGTAGCGGAAGTCGACGAAAGCGACGGCAACTTCGTGCGTTTGACACCCACATATGCGATCATTACGAACATCGATATGGAGCACCTCGATTTCTACGGCTCCCTCGAGAAGATCTTCGAAGCGTTCGTTTTATTCTCGAGTATGATTCCTTTTCATGGCGAGATCATCTGTTGTATCGACGATCCCCATGTTAGGTCGATCATTCCAAAGATCGAGAGAAAGGTGGTCACCTATGGATTCAGTGGCGATGCCGATGTCAGGGCCAGGATCGTCAAACATTCACCAGAAGGAACGTATTTCGATGTAATAGACGAAGGCAAGAGAGCAGGCAAGCTCTTCATCCCTCTGCCGGGCAAACACAATGTGCTGAACGCGCTGGCTGTCTATGTCCTGGCCAGGGACGTAGGTGTGAAGTTCGCATCGATAAGGAAGGCGATGAAGCGGTTCGAGGGGGTCGCCCGGAGGTTTGAGAGAAAGGGCGAAGCGGGGGGGATACTCTTCATCGACGATTACGGCCACCATCCCACTGAGATTGCGGCAACGCTCAGAGCGGCGAGGGAAAGCTTCAATAACAGGATAGTCGTTATCTTCCAGCCCCACAGGTATACGAGAACGAGGGACCTTCACGAGCAATTCTCGATGTGTTTCCGTGAGGCCGATCTCCTCTTTCTCACCGATATATACTCGGCGGGAGAGAATCCGATCGATGGGGTCAGCGGAGAATTGATCTATAGAGACATCATCAGGTCGGGGTACAAGGCTGTCAGGTATTATCCCGATAAAGAGCAGTTGAAGAAGGCGGTTCTTGAGGAGATCAAAAAGCAAGACGTAGTGATAACACTCGGAGCAGGAGATATATGGAAGCTCGGAGAAGAAATCCTGCAGGAGATAAGGGAGAGGGAAATTGAAGGTTAAAATATACGGGGCAATGGCAAAGAAGAAAAGGTCACCGATGAAGCGAAGAGCGATCCTGAAAAATATAGGCATTCTCGGAGTGCTCGGTTTTGCCGTATACGTCGTTTTCTTTTCGCAGCTCTTTCGCTTGAACGAGGTTAATTTCCACGGCAACGCGGTTCTTGCCCCCGATTCGCTCAAGGCCGTTACCGCAGATCTCATGGGTAAGAATCTTTTCACCGTGTCTTTGTCGAGGTTAAAGAATACCCTTGTTTCCACACCCATGGTGAAGGATGTCATATTAAAGCGTAAGCTCTTCCATGAGCTCGAATGCTATATATTCGAACGCAAGCCCGTTGCTTACGTTTCTCTTGAGCGTCTCGTCGGGGTCGATGAAGACGGCAAGGTGTTCCCAGAAGTGGAGGATAGCGGCGATCTCGATCTGCCGATAATAACGGGATTGAATGGCAGGGAGCTCGAATCCTCTACAGTATCGACGCGTCTCAAAAGAGCGCTCGAGGTACTTTCACTATTCAAACAATTCCAGTTCAGTCCTGAGTTGAGTGTGTCGGAGATACACGTCGAGAATAACGACATTGTCATGATCCTTTCCGATTCCGGAGTAGTTGTGAGGTTCGGTGACGGTGATTTCTTGAAGGAGATGAGAAAATTCAAGGCGATTTACAGCGTGCTGAATAAAGAAGATGGGTTGCCTCCTCTGATTGATTTGAGATTCGACGGTCAGGTTGTGATAAGAGAGAGGTCCTGAAAGGTAGGTGAGATTTTAGAAATGAACAATAATTTCGTAGTAGGGTTAGACGTGGGAACGACGAGGGTTTCGGTACTGATAGGCGAGGTTTCTGACGACAAGAGGGTGCGTGTGATCGGTGCGAGTGCATGGTCTACGGAAGGAATCAGAAAGGGCACCGTGGTGGATATAGAAAAGGCCACCGCTTCGATTCGATCGGCGGTCGATGAAGCAGAACGGATGGCTGGTGTCGAAATATCCGGAGTATGCGCCGGCATATCGGGGCCGCACATCCAGAGCTTCCTCAGTCACGGAGTCATAGCCGTACCGACGAGCAGGCGCGAGGTGAACAGGAGCGATGTGGAGAGGGTCACCGAGGCCGCGAGGAGCATAACCCTGCCTGCCGACAGAGACATCATCCACGCACTTCCGCAGGATTTTCTCGTCGATGATCAAAACGGTATAAAGGACCCGGTGGGAATGTCGGCGATGAGGCTCGAGGCAGAGGTTCACATCGTTACGGCGATGAGGATGCCTCTTGAAAACCAGCTCAAGGTGATCGAAAAGGCGGGTCTGGACGTCATCAACCTCGTTTTTTCTCCGCTTGCAACATCGAGAGCCGTCCTTACAGAAGAGGAGAAGGAGATGGGGTGCGTGCTCGTTGATATTGGTGGGGGTGTGACAAGCTATGTCCTCTATCAAGCAGGATGCATAAGAGCGAGCGGCGTCGTCGCCGCTGGAGGCATAAACGTCACGAGCGACCTCGCCATAGGTTTGAGGGTGCCTACGTCGATAGCGGAAAAGGTGAAGATCGAATCGGGACTTGCCATTGCGTCGCTTGCCGCCGACGACGAGATCGTGACCGTGCCGGATGCAAGCGGGCGATTCAGCAAGGAGATAAGACGGGGCATCATAGGGGCCATCATGGAGCCGAGGTACGAAGAGATATTTATGATGGTCAAGGAGAGGATTGCTTCCATGCCTTACTACAAGATGCTCGGAGGAGGAATCATACTTACGGGCGGTGCTTCGATGACGGAAGGGGTCGAGCTTGTCGCTGAGCAGGTTTTCGACCTGCCTGTGAGGAAGGCAAAGCCGGTAGAGCTCGAGGGTCTCAGCGAGGTTGTAAGCCGTGAGGATTGGAGTTCCTCGGTGGGCCTCCTTCTCGAGGGAGTTGAAAATCTCGAGAAATCGGAGCATCACAGGGCTTCTGCCATTGGTTTGGAAGGTATTTTCAGGGGCTTAAAAAAGATAGCGAGTTTCTTCTAAAAGAAGGGGGTACAACAATGCGGTTCGAATTCGATGACTTTGACGAACTAGCACGACTGAAGGTCATAGGTGTAGGGGGTGCCGGCGGAAACGCGGTGAACCGGATGATCTCCTCGGGTCTTCAGGGAGTCGAATTTGTCGCCGTGAACACCGATGCGCAGGTGCTCGAGCTTTCCAGGGCGCACAAGCGTATTCAGATCGGCGCAAAGTTGACCAAGGGCTTAGGCTCGGGGGGCAATCCAGAGATCGGGAGACAGGCGATCGAAGAGGACGCCGACCTTGTGGCCGAGGCGATTGACGGAGCGGACATGGTATTCGTCACCGCTGGGATGGGCGGAGGTACCGGTACAGGCGCGAGCCCTGTCATAGCGAGGATGGCACGTGAGCGAGGTGCCCTGACGGTCGGCATAGTGACGAGACCTTTCACATTCGAGGGAAAGCGACGTGAGAAACAGGCGCTCGAGGGTATTGCCGCGCTGAAGCAGGATGTTGATACCCTGATCGTGATTCAGAATGACAAGCTTCTCTCCCTCGTGCCCAAGGAGACGCCGCTCGTAGAGGCGTTTTCTCAGGCCGATGAGGTGCTGAACCACGCAACGAAGGGCATCTCCGATTTAATCATGATCCCCGGCCTTATAAATCTTGACTTTGCCGACGTTCGTTCTATTATGAGTGGTATGGGGGATGCTCTCATGGGTACCGGTGTAGCGAGAGGTGAGAACAGGGCATCGCAGGCGGCTCAGATGGCTATAAACAGCCCGCTTCTCGACGATATCAAGATCAAGGGTGCAAAGGGAGTATTGGTCAATATAACCGGAGACGAGAGGATGACTCTGCACGAGGTTTCGCAGGCAACTGCTATAATAAGCGAAGAGGCCGGCGAAGAGGCAAACGTGATATTCGGCGCTGTCATCAACGATTCGCTGGAGGATGAGCTGCATGTAACGGTTATTGCTACTGGCTTCGACAGGAGCGAGAGGGAGATTATCCCCGAATTCAAGGCGGCCACGGCAGATGCCGGTATCTACGAGCTGCACGAATCCACAGATGACGGATTGGGCGAAGCAATAGATTTCGAAACCAGGGAAGCCAGGGTTGCCAACATGGAACGTTTCAACAATCCCGATTTCGAGGTACCGACATTCTTGAGAAAGCAGCTCGACTGAGCTGGAATCAATCGAGAGGTGACCATGTCTCTTTGGGGCAGGATTCTCGGCCTGGAGAAGAACAAGTACTACCAGGAGGGGATTCGTTATTACAATGAGGGCAAATACGATTTGGCAATCGAGGCACTCGAAAGGGCGATAGCGGAAACGGCCACAAGCGACCCAACCTATGCCCTCGGGCGTTTCTACGCCGCCGAATCGCACGCGCATCTCGGAATTGCAAAATTCCATGCGGGTGAATTGGAAGAAGCTCTCGTTCATTTCGAGAAAGCCGTCGAAGAGAACTCTACGTATCCTGACCTTTTCTACAGGATGGGAGTAACGCTTCATAAGCTGGGAAGATTCGATGAGGCGGTGGAGGCGTTGAGACGTGCAGTGGATCTCAATCGCAACTACTTCGAGGCTGTTTGTTACCTCGGTATTGTCTTGTACGAGGGGGGAAAGACTGAAGATGCAGACCTGTGCCTAAAGAGGGCAGTGGAGATAGGAGCAGAAAACCCAAGCCCTATCAGCAAGTTCCTCAGCGATCACCTGTCCGGTACTGAGACGGATATTCCACCCCTCAGCAAGATAAAGGAGTTAATTGTCACGGACAGCGATTTCGATACATATGTGAAGGATGGCACTGCGGCATACAATACGGGGAACTTCGAGGCCTCTGTATCGTACTTCTCCGAGGCTGTGAAGATACATCCGAACTATGCGGATCTGCGTTTCAAGCTTGCTCTCTCATACCTTAAATTGGGCAACCATGAACGTGCGAGAGAAGAGCTCGAAGAAGCTCTGTCCATCAATCCTCAGTATACAGAGGCGAGATTCTATCTCGGTATTACATACCTCGACGAGAGGCGGTACAGGGAGGCAGCCGAGCATTTCAGACGCGCAGCCGATGAAAGGCCCGACTACGCCGATATACAGTGTTTTCTCGGCTCGACCTACCTCTATCTCGGCGAACTTGAACTTGCGCGCAAGGCGCTTGAGCGGTCACTGGAGATATCACCGGGATATACGAAGGCGAGATATTATTATGGCTTGCTCGAATACCTCTCGGGGGATAAAGATCAGGCGGTCCACGATTTGACCGAGTCGATGAAGGATGAAAACCAGGGCGAAAACGCCAATCTCAACCTCGCTCTCGTTCATCTCAAGGAGGGGAATCTCGAGGAGGCCATGGCCTTACTAAAGGATATTCTCGACGCAGGTGGAGAGAGCGCCGATATCCTGTACTTCATCGGCGAGGTTTACATGAAGATGGAGGCGTATTCACAGGCAGAGGAATTTTTCCGCAGGGCGCTCGAGATAAATGCCGACTTCCTCCGTGCGAAAGAGAGTCTCGCGGTGCTGCTCATGAGAAAGGGAGAATATTCAGAGGCCGAGAAGGTTCTGGATCATTGCGACAGTGACTTCGCCGATATGTACAAGATCCTGGGCGACATCAAGTTTTTCAAGGGAGCACTGGACGAGGCGGAAAAGCTGTACAGAAAGAGCCTCGAGATAAATTCTCAGTATTGTGAGGCCGCGCTTTCCCTTTCTCTAGTCTTAAGAAAGAAGAACGAATTCGAAGAAGCCGAAGAGATATTGAATAAGGTGCTGACCTACGATCCTGAAAACATCGTTGCAAGAAACCTGCTCGGGCGCGGTCCGCTCGACCTTGATAGCGTCTGACAGAGGTGCATTTGATTACCCCTATAAATAAAAAAGCCTTATCCAAAATCGTTGAAGAAGAAAGAGTTCTATTCAAATTTCCCGACACGAACAAATTTGCCATAGACGTCGCGGTAGGCTATCCCGCCTCTTACCGTGTGGGGATGTCGAATCTCGCCCTTCATTTTCTCTATAGCGGTATCAAAAGAAGGAGAGAGTTCAGGGTCGGTCGTTTCTTTCTCGATACGGCTCCATTTACCGTTGAGAGGGGGATTCGCATCGCTCACTGCAGGCTTGTCTTTGTGACCGTTTCTTACGAGGAGGATTATTTCAATCTCGTGAGGATCCTCGAGCGATCAGGTATAGAGCCGCTGCGTGATAGAAGAGCTGCTTCCAAGCACTCAAGAGGGGAAGGAGTTCCCATCATCATTGCAGGGGGACCTGCAGTAAGTGCCAATCCCGCTCCGGTCTCCGAGATAGTTGATGCGGTTGTTCTCGGCGAAGGTGACGATGTTCTGGCCGAATTACTTGAAGCGGCGATGATGGTTCTCGACATCAACAGGGATGAGTTTCTCGAGAGGCTGGCCTCAATCGAAGGGATCTTTGTTCCGAAGATCACTTCTTCGAGAGTACCGGTCATAATTGCAAGCTCCGCCGAATCATACACATCGTCGGCGATTCTTACACCGAACACGGCCTTCCCTGACACGTTCCTCGTCGAGATAGGGAGGGGTTGCCCTGGATGGTGTAACTTCTGTCTTGCCAGATCGATCTACGGCCGTTTCCGATATGTGCCGTTCGATAGACTCACCGTACTTTTCTCGACTGTGCCCCGTGGTGCGAGAGTGGGACTGGTCAGCACGGCAGCGGCGTCACATCCCGGGTTCATTGAGATATTGGAGCTTCTGAAATCTCGTTCGCACCATGTTCAGGTGAGTTCTCTGAGGGCGGATGATATTGACACGGCCAAGGCCCGTGCCCTCAATGAAGTCGGCGTCAGGAGTGTCGCTCTGGCTCCTGAATCGGGTAGTGAGAGGGTCAGGTTCATTCTGGGCAAGAGGGTGCGTGACGAAGTCTATTTCGATGCCGTTGCGAGCTTGAGGAAGGCGGGGATAGGAAGGTTCTCTTTCTACATGATGATTGGTTGCCCGGGTGAGGACGAAGGCGCATTGGACGAAAGCGATCATTTCCTCGCAGAATTGAAGAGGAGTCTTGAAGGAGCGAGTGCGTCGATTCATCTCAACATCCTTATTCCCAAGCCGCAGACTCCATTCCAGTACCTCCCAATTTGTGAGGAAAGGGAGCTTGCCCGACGCTTGAATGAAATGAAGCGCATAATTGTTCAAAGAGGCTTTGCTTTGAGGAATAAATCGGTGAAAGGTGCTTACAGGCAGGCTGTTTTGTCCTGTGGCGATGAAAGTGTGGGAAGGGCGGTCGTTTTGAATGTCGTAGACAAGGTGCCGTGGAAGAAAGCGCTCTCTGGTGTGGATTTCGACGATTCATTCCTAAGAAGGGAAAAGACGGCGGATGCTAAATTCCCCTGGTCGAATCTTCGCGGTCCGAACGATCCCAAGAGGTTGTACAGCCGCTACGAACGGTCGAAGAAGCTATTGAGAGGTCAGTGAAAAAAATGGAAAGACAGAGCTTGAGCACAGTGGCGAAACGAGCATCTGACTCGAGCCGAACTTAGCCCCTTTTTCTGATTGCATGGTATATCCGCTGGAATGCCTAAAATGCCTGCCGGAAGAGTAATTGG
>NATK01000129.1 GCA_002085285.1 Candidatus Latescibacteria bacterium 4484_7 | reverse complement strand
AAGGCGCCGATTTTTATATACCCTATTCAATGCACCCAAAGCCCGCATACAACGCCATGCATCACCCGAATAGTGTCGGAATATTTTACAATTTTGAAATTGGGTAATTTCACCCAGAGGTAGCCTTTTATAACCATCTGTAAATAAATAAGTTAACAATAAGAAGGCGTGGGCACGCTTGTTGCAGTTTGTTTGGAACGACGGAAAAAACAGTAAGAATTATAAGATTTTTCGACAATTGGAAGGAGTAGGTTATGAAAAGACTGGTCATCATTGCAGTTACATCGATTTTGATGCTCTCGATCGCGGCAACGGCCTTTGCGGCTCCGAGACTTCAAACCTATATCGTCGGATCAAAGTATCATTGGAGATACGGTCTTGACAGATCTTCATGGGTCACGAACAACCAGAACTTCGATCTTAAGGTGGTTGGCTATTGGAGGCGTTATTCCCCGAGTGCTTCGAGATGGAACAGCAACTTCTTGGGATGTCACCAGGGTCAGCCCAGATACGACTATCTGAACACCTATGTCGTAATCTCTGTACCCAAGAAACAGAGCGGGCAGGTGTGGATAAATGGAGTAGAGGTTCAGACATTCTCCGACTATCTCGATGCCGTACCCGGGGACGTCAGCCCGGCCGGTTATCTGAGGTGGCACCGTCCTTCTAGATTCGGCAAATTCAACTTTACCAATATAGGCGTCATAGACAACGACCAGATCAATGCTATGCATTACAATCACGGTCGTATCATGAGCCCCGGATGGGGAGACGAGATTCTGCTCAATATCGTGGTAAGAGGTTACGATTGGGCTCATTTCGATGCAGTTGGCGTGAACTCGAGAGGCAGAACATTCACAAACCCGCCGGGCTATGATTCCTCCTACTTTGCAACGCCGGAACCTGGGACCTTGAGTCTGCTCGGATTGGGTCTTCTTGGACTCGTTCCGATCATAAGAAGAAAAAAGAAGTAGGTACTCCTTCTTATTATCCCATAAGGCAGGCGCCATCTTGGCGCCTGCCTTTTTATTTCCCCTTATCCCACTCCCTTCTCTTGGCTTTTTCCAATGCCTGAATTGCCGAATCCCCCGGAGGAGCGTACCCAGACTTCTGATTCAACCGTCCCCTCCTTGCTATCGGTCTCAAAATCCAAACGTGGCACTTCTCTTGCTTTTCATTCTCCTTGTAATCAAAGCCATAACAGGATATACAATATCTTAGACCTAAACGGGGAGTAAGATTGAACAACGTGCCGTTCACAGAAAAAAGATCCGGCGAAACAACCAGGAGGATCCTCACCACCCTTGTCGCAATCGAGCTTATCGTTCTCTACATCCCGATTGTCATCCCGCTTGTCAAACAGTGGATGGCCGATCCGAACTACAGGCATGGCATATTGATCCCAATCATATCTGCATATCTCGTCTATTCGAAGCGCGGCGCTATTGCATCGGCCAAATGGAAGGATGCGAAACTATCAGGCATCACAATGCTGACGATCGCCTCAGTTCTTCTTATAGGCGGAACCGCTGCAAGCGAGCTCTTCACGAGCCGCCTCTCTATTCCATTTATGCTTCTCGGCCTTTCGCTGCTCCTGAAAGGCAAAGAGTTTACGAGGCTACTGCTATTCCCGCTCGTATTCCTATTCTTCATGATACCTCTCCCCTACATCATATACTACAAGCTCACATTCCCTCTGCAGCTGATGAGTGCAAAGCTGAGTGCAGGCTTGCTGCACACAATCAATGTAAGCGTCATAAGAAAGGGGAACGTGCTCATACTGCCGAACTATACGCTCGAAGTCGTGGCGGCTTGCAGCGGTTTGAGATCTCTGATGACTATGATAACGCTTGCTCTCATAATGGCAGCGTTCATGGAGATATCTCTGACAGGCAAAGCCATTCTCGTTGCTATGGCTGTTCCCTCCGCAGTTTTTGCAAATGTGATAAGGCTCGTCGTGACGGCTTTAGGCGCAGTGTTCGTCGGGCCTGAATTTGCCGAGGGAACTATGCACGAAATCTCCGGGCTGATCGTCTTCAGCTTCGGGTTGCTATTCCTGATCGTCACGGCTCTCATTGTCAGATGGATCGAGCGGAACAAAAAAGGAGCGCCGGGGAAAAGGGGCAAAGGAATCCGATAATAAGCCGTGCACGAATGCGAAGACATTCAGCAAACGAACCACGAGGATGATTCATGACTGGGATAAAGATGAATAGAGAGATGCAAGAATCCGAAAATAAAAGATTGATAGCAATATCAATTGTCATTCTGGCGCTGATCGTCTATTCATACCATATTAGATTTGCGAGACCTGCTTCGCCCTCCCTCCCCGACCTCGAAAGGATTCCCACAGAGATTCTGGGCTTTGCGAGCGAAGAAAGGTCCCTACCACGGGAAGAGATCGAGGTCCTCGGCGTCGACGAGTCACTGGTGAGGATCTACCGGAACCGTACGGGAGAGGAAATAACTTTGCTTATAGGATACTTCAAGACACAACAGGAAAATTCTCAGATCCACTCGCCCAAACACTGCTACCCCGGATCAGGATGGGATGTAACACGGGAAAGAACTGCGAAGCTCACTCTATCGGGGCAGAGAGAAAACGTTAAATACCTCCTAATTTCGAATGGTCGTCAGAAAAGACTTGTTCTATACTGGTTCGAAAACGCACACAGAATCATAACGAACGAATTCGCTCTCAAATGGTACGAGATGAAAAATGCATTTCTCGGCAGATCTCACGGGGTCGCATTCATCAGGTTTTCTATAGACATAACGGGTCGGGGCAACGTCAAAGAATCATTGAAAGAACTCATGGATTTTGCCGAAAAGGCTTCTGAAAGCATCGAGGACGTTCTTAGTGCGAAGGAGAATGACCATTGAGAAGAATTACAAGAGGATTGAAGTCAATAGGAGACTCCCTTACATTTGTAGGACATTTTGCCGTGCTGATGCCTCTGCTCCTCTATCTCGCATTTAAGATACTCGTAACGATCGTCTATATAAACACTCCAACCGAGCCGTTCACATCGTTCTGGGCGATTTTCGTCGAAGGACTGAATGGCAAAGACCTGGCTCATTATCCGGATTTCCTTATCAATATCGGTACGATACTCAGCAGATTGGATTTCTTGTTCGACGTATTCATCCTCGTAGTCGCCGAAGCAATGACGATCATGCTCGTATTCTCCTTGTACAGACATTCTAGCATAAAACTCGGCGAAGCCTTTTCCGGCAGCGTCTCGAAATATCCCAAGCTCGTCGCCGGCGCAATATTCTCGTCGATCTTCCTTTTCATCGCAATGAGTCTGCCAACGTTGATTATCAAAGGCTCCCTATTCACTTCGAGCACGAAGGGGGCCCTCGTGAGCGGCATAGCAGGTCTTCTCATTCAACCCTTGATAATCTTCATCATCCCCTTCATCGTCCTAAAAAATGCATCTCCATTATCGGCATTTTCAAAGTCGGTGCGAATGGGACTTAAAAACTACATAGAAGGGCTGACGATCGTCACCGTGCCCTTCCTCATTTCCTTGCCGATAACACTGCTCGAGATGAAAACGACGGTCATTGCGTTTCGTCTGTCGCCCGAGTTTCTCATTCAACTTCAATTCGCGAGTGAGCTGATCGAATTCATTTCTCTATATGTATTGATAGGGGGAACAACCATTCTCTTCAGCGAATCGATCGGCGGAAATGAAAAAAGGAGTTGAAAAAGGCATCGATCAAATGATGAAAAAAGCATAAAACAATCGATCGAATTGAAAAATCGAACGGAGGAAAAATGAAGAAGGTGAAAGCGACGTGCCTATGTTTACTGGGCGGAGTCTTCGTGCTTCTCGTCATCTTTTCCTGCTCAGGGAAAAACGAAAGCATGGCGTACAAGGCCGAGCAAAGGCTCTTCAAGGCGAGAAAGATGAAAAACGAGCTCGTCGGGAGCAGATTCAACGAGGATTTCTTCGAGAGAACGAAACGTGAATATCAGAGATTGATAAACGACTTTTCAAACTCGAGATCCGACTCCAGGGAAATAGACGGGATCGTAGTTTCCGCTCAGATGGACCTCGCAGAGCTCGATTACAGGGCAGGATTGCTCGATTCGTCGATAATCGAGTTCAAAAAGGCTGCAGCTATAGCAGACAATTTCCCCGATGCGAGGGGAAACGCCCTCTACTCAATCGCAGCAATCTCGGAGGAGATGCAGAAGAAGAACGAAGCGATCAATTACTACGAACAGTTCTACAACGAATTTCTCAAAGAGATCGATTTGAGCAGGGCGCCCTCGATGAACAGCAGCTATTTCACCGCCCCTTTGAAACTTGCCCAGCTCACGAGAGACGCAGGCGACATGGCCGGGAGTGCCCAATGGCTAAAAAAGGCCGAAAATCTTTACAACAAGATCCTGTCGAGTGCCAGCGATACGACCTTGCTCAAGGCAACACGTCTCAACCTCCTGACCGCATACCTGGAGGGGAAACGCTGGGACAGGGCACTGCAATGGGCTGAAGATATAGAGAAAGAGGCGGGCCCGGAAGAGGCGCCGGCGATAGAGTTTATCATTGCGAGAATATACAGAGACGGCAAAGGTGACAAGTCGCTTGCCTATGAAAGATTCATGAAGATATACAAAAAATTTCCAGAGAGCAACGAAGCTCCGCTTGCCCTCCTCGCCGCAGCAGGCATTGACAGAGCGAGAGGCAAAACCGAGGAAGCAACGAAGCTCTACGAAAAGGTACTAAAGGAGTATCCCACGAACAGCCCCGCGGCCATCGAGGCTGAATGGAACATTGCGGAGATCGACGAATCTCAAAATAAATGGGTCGAGGCATCGCTCCGTTACAAGTCGATCTATTCCAACTATCCCACAAGCCTCGAAGGGTTCGAGGCACCGATCAGAATCATGAAAAACTACCTGAAAAAGGGTGAAAAGGATGCGGCGGCAGCGGCATACAAACAAGCCGTCGAGCACTACAAAAAGATGGAAAAACAAGAACTCCCTATAGAGCCCAGGATTTTGGCTGCAGAATACCTGGTAAGGGCAATGGTTGAATT
>NATK01000128.1 GCA_002085285.1 Candidatus Latescibacteria bacterium 4484_7 | reverse complement strand
CACGTCGACGAGACTCATGGTGAACTCCAGCGACAGAAAAAAGCTCGAGATCACCCTATACGATATCGACGGAAATCGTCCTCCATACAAAGACACGCATCGTCCTCGCTCAATTTGCACTTTTTGCAATAACAAGGGTTGACTGACCAGAATCGATCCCAGCCCAACACACGCCTTTCACACTATCAAGTGTATGCGTGCAACCCTCCGAGAAAAAGATTGCCGAAAAAGGAAAGAACTATCACGATGAATCCCACAATGGTCATGACGGCAAGCCTGCGCTTCCTCCATTTCCCCCTGAGCTCCTGATGGATGAGAAGCGTATAGTAAAGCCACACGACGAGCGAGCCTGTCTCCTTTGGATCCCAGCTCCAGAACGAGCCCCACGCGTTTCTCGCCCACATCGCTCCCGCGAACATGGCGCCGATGGTAAAAAGAGGATAGGCAATGCGAATCGATCGGGATATAAACTCCTCGAGCGGTTCATCGGCTGGAAGCTGGTCGCCTGTCACCCCTCTGAACTTCAACAGATAAACGATGGCCGCTCCGGTCGCGACGGCAAAGGCTCCTTCAGAAAACGCCGCAAGGGTGACATGAATGTAGAACCAGCAGCTTTTCAACGCAGGCATGAGCTGTTTCGAAATCTCCTTGGGAAGAAGCGACGCCATGACGAGGACCACTACGACCATAGGTGAAACTATAACACCGTAGTAGAGATTGTGAGTCTTCAAAAAGAATACGACAAAAGCGATAGACGCCACCCACGACATGACAAGCGCATATTCATACATCGTGGCAAGGGGCGGATGTGTACTGATGACTGTTCTCGCCACTATTCCACCCGTCAGCATTACGAAAGCGACGGAAAAAAAGAGTGCCGCCGCCTTACCCACTGCTTTTCTCTTCAGCGCTCCATAAAAAGTAAAGAGGAAAAATGAGACGAGATAACTCCAGAAAGACAACCAGAAGAACGTTATGTCAATCGTCTTCCCCATGCAGCTTCACATCCTTCAAAACCGCCTTGAACCTCTCCGCGACGGCTTCTGTCAAACGAACAAATTCACGTTCGAATCTTTCAGCCACTCGATATCCCGCGCCCTTCATGAACACGCCTTCTGCATTCAGCCCCCCCACAACAGAACGATAATCAAAGAACATCAAAAGAATCAAACCAATAGTTCCCAGAATTATTCCCGTGATGATCAACGACGATCCCGGGTTGGTTGTTACCTGAAGCCCCGAATAAAAGGTTGGTTCTACATCCACGAGCGCTATGTCTGCGGGTATCTTGAAGGTGCTATTGAATCGAGGATACCTAAGGAAAAGAAGCCCCCTCTCCATTTTGCCGTTGTGAGAGAGCTCTATCTGCACAGCCGGATTGTATGGGAACCCAGTAGCGGAGTAGTAGTAATCACCCCGCATCTTGAAGTCTGGATAGAACTTGGCGATCCTTATCGTCACCGAAGAATCCTCGCCTATGGGGACCTCTTCATTTGGGTGAATGGCAACCGTATCATAAAGAAAATGGCCATTGAATCGATACTTCACCTTAGCCCACTCGAATTCGTCCTCCTCTGTATGATAGGAATGCTGAAGCACCCTGAACCGCGAGAACACGAGAGGATGATTGACTCTTATATTCGCAGAGGCAATCGAATCGCCAGCACCGCCCAGAAGTGTTACATCGGAGACATAGTCACCGATACCTCCTTCTTCGGCCATCTCAATATGGAAGGCGTCGATCCTCACCGAATAACCGCTATCATCGAGGGGGATCCTGTCGCCCGCCTTGCCATAGAGCACTTCCGACCACCCCCAGAAACTGCCGATGAGTCCGCCTATCGCAATCGCCAGTATTGCTATATGGAGCATGAAACTTCCGAGAAACCGAGCCGAGCCCTTCTGGGCCCTGAAGTATATCGAACCATTGCTCCTGATGCTCCTGACCTTGAATCGATTCTTGCGAAGTACCTCTTCGATCGATCGATAAATATGAAGCAGCTCTCCAGCCTCAACGAGCTCCTTCCTCCCATACTTCTCACCGAACCACGAGACAGGATCTCTCTTCGCACCTTCACCCTCTTTCAACGCCCTCCAGGACCATGCCACCGCATTCCATCTCGAATTGTCACGGGGTTTCGACGCGATGGGAACCCCCGTAATGAAAGGCATGAGGAATCTTTTCCAATTGGTGACAACACAGAGAAGAAGAACCACGAAGAAAAGCGCTATTACAATCTGGTACCAATAGGAATGAAAAGGATCGTACAATCTCAAGATCTCCACAAACCTCGTCTTCCAGATTCCCCATTTCTCGAGATAAAAGGCTTTCCTCTGCATGAAATCTGGCGGAATCAGCTCGGAGACCACCCACCCGAGTACACTCGCAGAGAGAAGTGTTTTTTCATTAATTTAAGACTGACCAATCCGATTGCTTTATTTGATGAAGCTGAAACACATATAACAATTAGCACAAAGACCGTAATATTTACAGCCTTTTGTAGGAACGCATAGATGGACGGAATCATGAAACTAAGATCGATGTCAACGACTTTGATGTTGTTTCTTGCAATCTCGCTCGTCGGCTGCAGCTCGAACAAAAAAACATCAACCGACGAATACGGACCGATCGCAAGGGAGTTTGCTTCTATCTACATGACAATCCACCCGCTCACCGGTTCATCGCTCGGGTTCACGGCGGCGGATTCTTCGCTATTTACATTCAGCACTGATGAAATCAACGTGGTCAAAACAAGGCTCGGAATTCTGAAGAAGAGAATCGAATCGACCTCATTCAAAAACTTAAGCGACGAAGAAAAAGAGAACATCGATCTCGTGATGCTCTGGATCAAGGGAGAGATGTTCGCGTTGAATGAATTGAAGGCCCATTCGTACAATCCGCTGATATACTGCTCGGCAATCGACGACGCCCTGTTTCAAACACTTTGCCGGCCTCATAAACCCTATAGAGGCGAAGCGGCTCGATACTTGAAGAGGGTGTCCCGGATCCCCGCTCTCATATCGTCTGCGAGAACCAACCTCGACAGAGCTTCAGAGGTCGATCTTGGGCTCGCCATAGAGAGCATGGACAGTACGCTTTCAAGGGCCGTAATGATTGATGAACTATTCACCGAAAGGTATGAGAAGTCGCCCTCCAAGACGTTGAGCTCGACAATCGACAGTATCAGCGCATTTCGCACATTCCTTTCCAAGAGGATCAACAATGAACCGAGAAGCCGAAACATAATAGGCGCAGAGAATCTCTCCAAGATCCTTCTCTACGACGAATATGTAACAGCCGATCAGAACGCCTTGATAAATGATGCAGAGAGGTTGATAGATCGGTTAAAGGCGAGAAGAGGCTCGCTCCTCAGAAGCATCAAGCTTAGAGATCAACTCCTCGGAGAAAAAAAGAACGAGAGAAAAACGGACGTCGCAAAAAAGGCCGCCTCGAGCAAGGGCGCCAACGAATTGGAAACGAGTCTCGAAAGGTTCTACGACTCACGAGGGAACGAGCAGGATTTGATTAGACTCTATCGAACGATAAACAAGCTCAGTAATGGATCGGTGCTCAAATCGAACAAGGTCCCTGTAAGAGCGTACAGGATCGAATCGCCATGGAGATACTGCCGCCCGGGCAAGAACCCGATTCTTTCACCCGAAAGAAGGCGCTGCGCAGGTACATGCCCGTTCATTTTGAACTGCTGCGGTCGGGGGAGAACCGAGCTGGTTATAGCGTATTCATCTGTATGGGCAAATTCGGGTGATGAGGAGATACTTTTCAATCTCTTGAAAGGATCGAGCAGAATATTCGCACCGGTATTCTCCATTTGCACGAGCGGGGATACCGTAAGGGCAATTCTCCGGAGCTCCACATACATCTACGGCTGGTACTATGAGGAGATGGGGCAAATGATCGAGAGGTTCCCACTGAAGAAAGAAGAGCTCTCTATCAGGTTCATAGATGAAAAGATCACCGAACTCGCCATGATGATCGCCTCTCTGCAGCTTAATTCCGGTGCGACGACATTGAGCGAAGCGGAGAACAAGCTGGCAAGACTCGCAGGGATGACCGGAGAAGAGGCTGCTCGGGGGGCAAGAATCGCTTCCTGCTGCCCCTCTACTTCGCTCAGAGGAATATCCATCGTCCTCCTCGACAAATTGTACAAGACTATCTCGATGAGGTTCGATGTCAAAAACCCAAGGAAGATGCTACGTAAAGAGATGCTTAAGTACAGGGGCATGCCCCTGATGATGATCTTGAAGAAAGAAAACGAATAGCGACCTCGAGGGTTTTTTACGGTCGGCTTTGCAGAAACCCGGCCTAACCGATCGGTGACCCCTCCGCTGAATAAGCGATCTTGCCTCCGATCACTGTCGTGACTACCGAAATTGAAGGTATCGAATGCGGATGAATATTCATGATATCATCGGACAGGACGACGAAGTCTGCGGCTGCGCCTTTTCTCAGGCTTCCTCTCCATCGATCCTCGCGAGCGGCATAGGCTGCATTTATGGTGAATGCACGAATAGCCTCTTCGACTGAGAGAGTTTGCTCAGCATGCCAGCCTCCGGCAGGTTTGCCAGAAACGTCTGCCCCCGTCGTAGCCGCGTAGATGCCAAGCAAGGGATCGTGCGATTCCACGGGAAAATCCGAGCCTCCTGCAATCGTACATCCTTCATCGAGGAAAGACTTCCACGCATAGCTGTTTCGCGATCTCCGAGGGCCAAGCCGCCTTTCAACCCAATCCATATCCGAGATACAATGGACGAACTGCATCGATGGAACGACTCCGAGCCGACCGAATCTCCTTATGTCTTCGGGAGACACCACCTGCGCATGCTCAATCCTGAACCGAGCATCGGATACAGGCCTAACGGCGATGAGCCGTTTGATCAGATCGAGGACAACCCTATTCGCCCTGTCGCCTATCGCATGCACTGCTATCTGAAAGCCTCTCTGGTGCGCGAGAAACATCTTCTCATACAGCTCGTCCGGATCGTTCACAAGAATCCCCCTGTTGCCCGGGTCGTCGCTGTAGTCTTCGAGCAGCGCAGCAGTTCTTGCCCCCAGCGAACCGTCCGAAAAGAACTTGACGCCTACGATCGAAAAAAAGTGTCCGCAGCAGTCTCCGATCGGGCCCTCGGCAACGAGGCGATCGAAATCTTCGAGCTCACTGGAAAAATACCCTGTTATCCTTAAGGGCAGTCTATCGTTCCGATACATCTCCTCGTAGATCAATGCACTCTCCTCAGTCACACCCATTTCGTGGACTCCGACGAGCCCGGCGGATAGACACCTCTCAGCCGCATGAACAAGAGCTCCCTCCATTTCGCTCTTTTTCATCGGCGGAATCTTCTCTGATACGAGCTTCATCGCTTCATCGAGGAGAACACCTGCAGGCTCACCCGATCGGTCTCTCAAGATCCGTCCCCCTTCGGGGTCTCTCGTATCGCGACCTATCCCGGCAAGCCTTAGAGCCACAGAGTTGACCAGAGCGGCGTGCATGCACGACCTCTCCAGATAAACGGGATTCCCGCGGGTCACTTCGTCGAGGCGGCGCCTCGTAGGGAATTCTCTTTCATCCCACCTGTTCTGATCCCACCCCCGCCCCAATACCCACTCTCCATCCGCTCTTCTCGCAGTCTCTCCAGCCACGATTTTCACTACCTCTTCGAAGTCTTTCGCCTCGGAAAGGTCGAGTCGTAGGAGTGATCGGGCAAAATCGAAGAAGTGTCCGTGGGCATCAGTGAGCCCCGGGATCACCGTCATACCATGCAAATCGTACGCCTCTGCACACTCCCTGTAACGTGAAACTAGATCCCGAGATGAGCCGATATCGACGATTCGGCCATCGGCCACTGCGATGGCCTGTGCGATGGGTAGTTTGTCTTCGAGGGAATAAATCGTTCCGTTGAAATAGAGCGCATCGGCTTGCAAGGCTGCCTCTTTTGGATCGTGGATCGCAATCCATCCCTATTTGTACATGCTCTTTATCTCACTCCAGCTCGACTCCTCGACTGCCACGATACACCCTTTAGGAAAGGCTCCGATATTCACACCGCACGAGTTGTTTTCAGCAAGACACGGAGAATCCTCATGAGGATAATAAAGCCCCGGTGAAGGCGGTGAGAGGAAACAAAATATCGGATCGGCGAATATGTCCCCCGGCCCGGCGCTGCACCCGGAGTAGTCGGTGCCGTTCAACCAGAAATCGTTGCAGTCGTTCGTCACGGATCCGCCGAGACATTCCACTGCACTATTGCAATTGTAAAAGATATTCTTCTCTATCGTTGCCGAGCCTGCCTGCATATTGACACCAACATCCTCGTAAACTACGGTGTTGTTATGAAAAGAGACACTCAGGGCATCGACTACCGAAAGAGCCGTACCGCACGAATCTATGAACGATCCGCTTATATCAGGCGAAGAGGCGCTCCCCGTTACGACCAATCCGGTTACGCACTCCCTAATCTCCAGAAACCATGCAGAAGGAGAAGCATTGTCATAGATCACGGCGTTCTCGTAACCGACAAGCTTGAATCCGTAGAATTGTTGGCTGCTCGAAACATTTCTAAAGGTAATGGCCGTTCCACTTCCGGGAGTCGGGGCAAGCATAACGGGCGTCCCGTAATACGCTGTAATAGAGATATCCTTCCCATCGACGATGAGCCCCTCTTCATAGTAGTTGCCTCCATATACCAAAATGATATCCCCGCTCGACGCAGAATCTATCGCCGCCGCTATCGTAGGAGCATCTCCTGTGCCGTCAGAAGTAACATACCAATTGGTTCCCGCACTGATAGACACGGGGATAAGAAAAAAAATCAACACCGCTGTAAAAATCTTTTTCAACCTCATTCACCTCTTGCAAAGGACGAAAAAAAGCACCAAATTCGCAAGCGTCGGCAATTGCGCTAATGATTAATTCTAACACAATTTAAGCGGGCAGGTCGAGGTAAAAAGTTTTAAGGCTTTCTCCCCAAGCAGCTCCGGTTTGCAGCCTTCAGGCAGTGAACCTCCATTGAAACCAGAGCCCTTGCGGTTATAATAATCCAAGCCATCTCATCTACAGTATTTTCAAGCCGGTGCTTTTCAATGCACATTTAATAGTATTGCTCTTTTCCTCTATATTAATTATTATCTAGTAATCGGGCAATCAACCATGAGGAGCTGGTATGCCTTACCGGTATGGGTATTCGAGGAATCCATTCTTTTCTTTCTTTCAGGGTGATGCGGTCAAGAAGATCGTCATTCTGAACGTCATTGTATTCATCCTCGAGCTGATCCTCCAGAATACGAATTTCATCTATATATTCGGCCTAAACCCAAGGTTGGTCGTAACCCGCGGTTACGTATGGCAGCTCGTAACATACATGTTCATTCACGGCGGGTTCTGGCACCTGTTCTTGAACATGTTCGTGATCTGGATATTCGGTACGACACTCGAATCGGTCTGGGGAAGCGAGAGATTCGTCAAATACTACTTCGTCTGCGGACTCGGCGCCGCTGCTCTGAGCTTTGTCTTCTCGTACAA
>NATK01000014.1 GCA_002085285.1 Candidatus Latescibacteria bacterium 4484_7 | reverse complement strand
CGTCGGCTATACCGTTTCTTACGGCGGTGCTGCCCCTGAAGTAGGCCCCGTCTGGTATGATCCCGTTTTTAAGTATCGTTGCATTATTTTTGATGACCACGATAGCGGATTTTTCGCTGAACGGGACCGATTCGAATTTCTTTTCCTTCCATACACCCACGGTGACTATAACAAGCCCTGTAAGGGAACATATAAGGAGCGTGTCGATGTATGGTCCGAGCATTGCGACGAGCCCTTCCCTCACTGGTTCTTTGGTCTTTGCCGCGGCATGCGCTATCGGGGCGCTTCCCTGTCCCGCCTCATTGGAGAAGAGTCCGCGCTTTACGCCCCATATAAGCGTGAATGCGAATGTGGAGCCGAAGAAGCCCCCGGTTTGAGCTCTCGGGTTGAAGGCATCGTGCAAGATCGTTACAAAGGCGTGAGGGATCTTGTCAGCATTGATCAAAAGAACGGTAATTGCCCCTACAAAATAGATTATCGACATTATCGGAACCAGTCGGCTTGCCACCCTGCCTATTCTTTTTATACCCCCTATGATGACCATTCCGACGAGCGAGGCGAGTACTAGGCCTGTGATCCACGTGGGGATTCCAAAGTCACTCCTGAACGAATCGGCTACAGTGAACGCCTGAACGCTGTTGCCGCTCCCGAACGAAGAGATGACCGCTGCTCCGGCAAATATAACTGCGAGGAATTTCCATTTCTTCCCCAGCCCTTTTTCGATGTAGTACATTGGTCCGCCTGATACGACCCCTTCCTCGTTCATGTTTCTGTACCTCATGCTCAGTGTGCACTCGACGAATTTCGATGTCGTGCCGAAGATAGCCGTGATCCACATCCAGAATAGAGCGCCTGGTCCTCCATAATGAATGGCCGTTGCTACACCAGCTATGTTTCCGATTCCTATGGTGGCGGAGAGAGCTGCGGAGAGCGCCTGGAAATGGTTGATCTCTCCAGCGTCTTTTGGGTCATCGTAGTATCCAGCTATGACGGCGAGGCCGTGATTGACCTTCCTTATCTGAACGAATCGCATTCTTATCGTAAGGAAGATCCCCGTTCCAAGAAGAAGCACCACTATGTAAGGGAGAGCAGAAGGGAATTCCCAAACATATCGGTAGGCAAAGTCGATGATGTGTTTGAAGCCTTCCATCGTATTGCAACCTCGCAATAACGGAAAAACAATAAGGTAGAATCTACATCAAATTAGGCGTTTCAATCAATATTTAATATATGTCTTAATGGTGTTTTTCCATGAATGAGCGAGACCTTATCTTGCGGCATCTTTGCCTCTCGAGGTACAACGAGGAACCATGGGTCACAGAGAAGAATGATGAGTAGCCACTTGAAATCGAAGCCCCTTTTATGGTATAATGTTTTGAGTGAGGGCGGAAGGTGATGCAGCAGTGCTATACATCGAAAGGACGTGAGGTGAATGTTTAAACGTTTTGTCTTTACTGCTCTTATCCTTTCATTAGTTGCAACCAGCGCTGATGCGGTAACCATTGTCATGGGAAAGAGGAGCCGCAGATACTATAGGCACGCCCTGTACGTTCAAAAACTTAAGAACGACAAGCTCACCATCTATAAGAAGTACGGATATCCTGTTCATCGTTTCAGGGTTTATGCGTATGGTGAGATAACCGAGCACTGGAAGTACTATGCAAAGGGTGTCGAATTCGTTTTCGACGCAAAATCCAAACTTGTCAAGACCGAGAGGTTCTGGCCCGAGAACAGGAGGGGGAGAATCGATAGATTTCCACGGTACTAGATAGGCCACGCGGTTTGGGTGCGTGAGGCAGGCTGAACACCTCAGCCCATAGAAGGGACGCGGGAAAGCAATCATACTCGCCGAAGTCTTGATCCATAGAGCTCCTGACACAGGAATTTTGGGTAAGATGTTCGAGGTTTTTCCTGCGTCCCTTCCTTTTTTTCTTGAATCACTTGTTCTCGCCAGCTTATTTACTTCCATCGATTCGTTTGATTCCACGAGGTTTTTTGGTCGAATGGTCGAAGAAGACGACACCGATTCTCTGCGGCTCAGATCGAACTATGTCCCCTGTCGAAAGTATAGAGATTCTTCTTCAACAAGCCCCTGGAAATTCCGGATGTGCCTTATGAACGTAGGAGTTAAAAAAAGTTGAAATATCAAGAGAAAGTTGATATATTGCTCTGTGATGTTGACTGAGTTTTTTTCATGCAAAGGTTGATTCATTCAATCTTAAATGGTTAGACTAAGAGGTGTGTTATGGCGGCAAAAGGTTCAAGTGGAGTCAGTATAAAGCCACAGGAAGTTCACGAGGTTTTGAGCAAGCATATGCTCGTCGACGGATTCCCGTTCGTTCTCGACCTGGAGAAGAGTCACGGCAGCTATCTTCACGATGCTGCTACCGGCAAGGAATATCTCGACTTTTTCACCTTTTTCGCTTCGAGTGCTCTTGGCCACAATCATCCTCGTTTTTTGGAGAAGGATTATCTCGACAAGCTGGCAAGAGTGGCGGTGAACAAGCCATCCAACTCAGACCTGTACACTGTGGAGATGGCTGAATTCGTCGAGACATTCGCCAGGATCGCAGTACCGGAGAGTATGCCCAATCTATTCTTTGTGAGTGGAGGGGCACTCGCTGTAGAGAATGCCTTGAAGACTGCCTTCGATTGGAAGGTTCGCAAAAACTTTGCCAAGGGCATAAAGGAAGAAAAGGGGCACAAGGTGATCCATTTCAAAGAGGCATTCCACGGCAGGACGGGATATACGATGTCTCTTACAAACACGGATCCCGCGAAGACCGATTATTTCCCCAAGTTCGAGTGGCCGCGCATAGAGAACCCAAAGATAACCTTCCCGCTCGACGAGCATCTCGACGAGGTCGTGGCAAGGGAAACGAGGGCGGTCGAGGCTATAGAGAGGGTTTTGGCCGAAGATGGTGACGATATCGCTGCTATCATCATTGAGCCGATCCAGGGCGAAGGTGGAGACAATCATTTCAGAGCGGAGTTCTTCAAGGAGCTTCGCCGGATCGCGGACGAGAACGAAGTTCTTTTGATATTCGACGAGGTTCAGACAGGCGTTGGAATCACGGGAAAAATGTGGTGCCATCAGCATTTCGGTGTCGAACCAGACATCATGTCGTTCGGCAAGAAGACTCAGGTATGCGGGGTCATGGCGAGCAACAGGATAAACGACGTAGACAACGTCTTTAAAGTCTCGAGCAGGATCAACTCGACCTGGGGAGGCAACCTCGTCGACATGTTCAGGTCGAAGAAGATCTTCGAGATCATAGAAGAGGAGAATCTCGTCGAGAACGCTGCGAAGATGGGGGAGCTGTTCAAAGGCCATCTGCTCGAACTGCAGAAGAATAACAGCGAGCTCGTATCGAACGCCCGCGGGCGTGGTTTGTTCTGCGCATTCGATCTGCCCGACACAAAGGTGAGGGATGCCTTCATAACCACTCTGACAAACAATGGAATGATCGCTCTGAAGTGCGGCCCGAGGACGGTGCGCTTCAGACCTGCACTCAACGTGACGAGCAAAGAGATCGATTTAGCGGCCGAGCTCATCGATAAATCTTTGAAAGAGACTCTGGGCGGTATGGATCGCTAGGACGATTTGAGCACTGTTCATACTGAATAGGCAAGAATTGCTAAGGGGGATTGAGCGAAGAGGACTCCCTCGTCGGTAAGAGACAAATGTGTCCGGAGCCGGATCGGGTGGACGGAGAGTGTGTGGTCTCAGGCGCTGCATGCTATTTTTTGCCCTTGTTGTCGTCTTTTTCTGTAGCTTTTTTCTTTTTATAGTCTTCTTTTCTGTAATCGGTTGCGTAGAAACCTGAGCCTTTCAGTATATGTCCCACCGGATGGATCACCCTGAATACCTTTCCGCGGCATTTCGGACATCTCTTGCGCGGAGCGTCGGATATCTTTTGTTCGATCTCGAACTCGTACCCGCATTTCTCACACTTGTAATGGTATGTAGGCATCTTTCTCACTCCTTGGCTGCAGAAATAATTTAGACTATGAAGAATCGAAAAATTATCCATTTTCGAAATAAAAATCAAGTCTATTTTATGTTATAATGCATAATGTAAATGCTTTTTAGAGTTTTTCAGCTTCGGAGGATTGAATTGAAGGCCAAGATTTCAGCTTTTCTTGTTTTCATCGTTCTTTCGATTGCTTGCAACGCGTTTGCCCAATCGGACCGAGCGACTTCATTGGTAAGGGTACACCTTTCGAGAGTTATGACAGAAAAGGCGCTCGTCGATAAAGGCGTTGACATTATTCACGTCTATCCCGATGGACGTGCCGATGTTGCAGTAACGGACGAGCAGCTCGATTGGTTGAGGCAATTGAGCGCCAGGATAAAGATGCTCCAGCGTGCTTCACTCACAGCTCGAAGCACTCTCGATGAAAATCTCGGTGCCTACCATACGTATGCGGAGATGCTCGACGACATGTCTCAACTTGCCGCCGCCTATCCCGAGCTCGCCAGGCTCGATACGCTGGGAACAAGCATAGAGGGAAGGCTCATCGTTGCAATGAAGATTTCGGACAATGTTGATATCGACGAGGGTGAGCCGGAAGTGCTGATAATGGGATGCCATCATTCGAGGGAGCTCATGTCGGTCGAGGTGCCGCTGAAACTTGCACACTATCTTCTGGAGAATTACGGCGCGAGCCCCGAGGTGACGGAACTCGTTGACGATAGAGAGACGTGGATCGCCCCCATGATCAATCCAGACGGCCATGTCTACGTGGAGCAGAATCACAGTGGTAATTGGTGGACCTGGTGGAGGAAGAACAGGCGTGACAATGGCGATGGGACGTTTGGTGTGGATCTCAACAGAAACTACGGCTACATGTGGGGGTACGATGATGCAGGGAGCTCACCCAACACATCGTCCGAGGTATATCGAGGCGCGGGGCCTTTCAGCGAACCGGAGACACAAGCTGTAAGGGATTTCTGTGCGTCGAGACATTTTACCGTTGCACTTTCCTATCATTCGTACGGTGAATTGATCCTCTTCCCGTGGGGGTATGCTCCACTGTATACGGATGACCACGAGCTATTTGTGGCGCTCAGCGATTCTCTGCGGCGGGGTAACTACTACAGCCCCGGCAATACGGCAATGGGTAATATCTATGTCACCAATGGTGACACCGATGACTGGGCGTACGGTGATACGACAACGAAGAATAGATTTTTCTCGATAACGGTTGAGGTCAACACGTATGAAGACGGCGGCTTTGCACCGCCGGATGCGCTTATTGGGCCTACTTTCGACAAGGTTCTCGAGATGAATCTCACGGCGATAAGAGTCGCCGACGATCCGTATAGAGTGCTCGGGCCGGAGCCGCCTACCATGTATCCTGTGGTGATGCTCAACCCTCCGAACTATGAGATCAAATGGAGTGCATCGAAGCCGTCGGACCACAATCGGGCGGTATCCTGGGAGCTTGTCGAGTACAAGAATCTCGCCGGCATTACAGATACTTGCGAACCTCCCGATACGCTTTGGGTAAAAGAGGGTTTCTCGCTTTCATCTGCTCGTGCATACAGCGGTAGTTACAGCTTCTATTCGGGGAGCGGCAACGAGCTCAGCAACAAGTTGTCCATGTCGGCTGTATATCCGATGTCGCTCGGAAACACATTGAGCTGCCGCCTATGGTACGATATAGAGCAGGATTGGGACTACGCATACCTTGAGGCAAGCCTCGATCAGGGCCTGACATGGCAGACTGTACCCGGCGATGTGACGACGAACGACAATCCCAATGGAAGCAATCGCGGCAACGGCATTACGGGAAGCTCGGGCTGGTGGGTGAGCGCTCATTTCTATCTCGACAGCCTTCGGGTTTCATCGGATGATGTGATTATGCTTCGGTTCGCTTATATCACCGATTCATACGTCGCAAATGAAGGGGTATACATAGACGACATTTCTCCGACTCCCATATACGACAGAAAAAGCACGCTTGCTTCGGCTTTGCCCGATACGGTTTTTCACCGCTGGCCTGATGATACGGGCACGTTCACCTATCTGGTAAAGGCGACCGATGCCGACGGTCAGCAAAGCCGTATGAGCAATGCGGTGTCTCACACTGTTGATGACCTTACGAACGTCGAGACTCCTTTTGCGCGTTCGACGTTAAAGCAGAATTACCCCAATCCTTTCAATCCTTCGACGATAATTTCGTTCACAGTTGGATCGAAGGATGTGGGAAAAGATGGCAGAGCGGCGGTAAGCCTTCGACTTTTCGACGTGAACGGCAGGCTCGTATCGACTATCGTTGAGAGAGATTTGAAGGCAGGCGCCTACTCGGTGAGCTGGACCGGAGTAGACCGTGGCGGCAATTCTCTTGCGAGCGGAGTTTACTTCATGCGTCTCGATGTCGGCGGTAATACGCTCACGCGCAAGATGGTTCTCCTCAGATGAAACGGATGAGATTCCTGCCGGGATCTGTGAACGTTCAATGTATGGTTGCCTTATCGAAAGGCGACGGAAGATATATCATGAACGCCCAACAGTAGGGGGTCACCTTGCCTCTTCATAATCCCGCGGTTGACTTGTCGAAGCAGTTGCCGAAGAATATGTGAATATCTTACGATGGTTCCATTGAAGAAGACAGCAGAGCAGAAGCATGTTGAAGTGTTTCGCCAATCCGATAGGATATATTTTAATCACAACTCTGCTCTTGCCATTACTCCATTATTGATTTATGCTTTGGTTATTCCTGAGGACGGTATCGTTTATTTGAGTGAAACGTTGTCTCAAAGGAAAGAAGGGAGGAAAGATGGACAAGCTGTACAGCGCGGCGAAGAACGCTATCCAGAAGTCTCTCAAGCTGAAGAGAGGCGAGCAGCTCCTGCTGGTCACAGACAAGCAGAAGATGAAGATCACCGAGGCCCTGGCGCATTGGGCAAAGAAGGCCAATGCAGAGGTCACGACGTATCTCATGACTGAAACGCTCAGGCCGATAAAGGCACCGACCGAAATCTTCAGGACGATGATAAGAAAGGCCGATGCGACGATCTATCTGCTCGATGCGAGGATAGAGGAAAAGCCTTTCAGAGGGTTCATGGTCGAAAACGGTGGTAGGTACGGGCGTATCATCATGATGCCCGGCATCACCACCGACATGATGGAGCGACTCGTCAACATAGATTTCGACAAGATGGACAAGCTGACCAAGAAGGTGATCAGATATCTGAAAGACAAGACGGTTGTGAAGGTGACAAACCATCTCGGCACCGACATTACATTCAGCGTCAAGGGCAGAAAGTGGGAGAACGACAACGGTGACATAAGCAAGAAGCACATGCACGGCAACCTTCCAGCCGGCGAATGCTACACCTGCCCCGTTGAAAGCACCTTCACGGGAAAGATCGTTTTCAGCCTCATAGACGATAAGATCGGTCGAGGTGAGATGGTCTTCGAAAAGGGCAAACTCATCAGCTATAAGGGTAAGGGTATCACGGAAATCATCAAGGGGATGAAGGGTGACCCGACAGGGCGTATGGTAGGTGAGTTCGGCATAGGTACGAACAGGGGTGCTAAAATTTGCAAGAACATGCTCGAGGCTGAGAAGGCCTTCGGGACGGTGCATTTTGCGATCGGTGACAGCTACGGACTCGGCAAGAATAAGAGCCCGTTCCACTTCGATGCTCTCGTCGAGAAGGCTACTCTCATTGCGGGAAACAAGACGATCATCAAGAACGGGAAGTTTCTTGTGAAGTAGCCGTGTGCATTCAAGTGAACGTGAGATAAGCGGTCGTTCCCGGTTTTAAGGGGCGACCGCTTGTTGTTTGGATTGTTCCGATTGCTGGCGGGCTATTATATTCTTCGTTGCTACTAATAGGCCGAATAGAAGCCAGACCGAGTATATGTAGATTTCGTTTCTCAGGTAATCTATCTTTATCTGATCTATGATAAAGATTATAAGAACTACATGCATTACCTTCATGAATCCCATCGAAAAGGACGAACGTGTCAGAGAAGCGTTGACGCTTACGAGTGATGACTTGAAAAGGCGATATAGGAGCAAAAGAAATGCGGAAAGTCCAAATAAGCCCGTTATATTGAAATAGTACAGGTATACATTGTGAGGCCAGAGTTTTGCTACCAGAGCCTTGCTGAAATCCCACCCTGGGCCGTGTCCGATGAAAGGGTGTTCCATTCCTCTCTCAATCGCTCCTCCCCAGGCAAATGCACGATTTTTAGGCACAAGGCCTTTTTCGAATGTAGTGTTAACGATTCTCTGAAATAATGAACCTGAAACTGTATATTTCGTCACGAAAAATTCGAGGACAAGTACCAGCACAACGAATGTTGTTGTGAGCGCAATTAGACGAACGAAGTTAAGTTCTTTTCTGCTTATGTATGCCATGTATAGTAGTCCCACGGAGAGGCTGAAAAAGGCTCCTCTTGTTATGGTAGTAAGCATCATAAAAAAGTTGACAAGGAGAAGCACTGCGTAAATTGTTCTCGTAAGAAGTCTTTTTGTACGAATAAGCACATAAAAAATGATGGGGGTCATAAGAGCGAAAAATTCCGCGTTTAACTCGAAGTCGTGAAACGGTCCCTGCATTCTCAAACCCTTCATCACAAGGCCGACTTGATGTCTTGAATACAACCATCCGGGGATGATTTGTTTTCCCGGGAAGAGAAGCTCAAGGAGGTTAAAGATGATTACAAAAGTGACTGTAATCATGAGTATGTGGAGAGTTCTTTTTAGCTTCCATTCTTCGTCGATGAAGTTTACCACGAGGTAGAAAAAGAGAATTACGGCAAAGAAGTTTGATGTGTGGATGAAAGCGAAGCGAGTTATGGATTTTGAAGAAAAGTTAAGGTTGTAGAACGAAACAAGGTATGCGAGAACAAGAAGAATTATGGGGAGATTGACCAGTTTGTCCGAGTGAAAAGTGCTTTTATGAGCTGAAATTCTAATGATGTAGATTATAAAGATGACTATTGTGAAGATGAAATTGGAATTACCCAATGAGATAGCGAATGGAAATGGGTGTATGAGGATAAGAAGCCAGAGGGCGTTAAGCGTTGAGAAGCTCCACAGTATAAATAGGAGTATAAAACCGACTACGGCCTCGATAACTCTTTTGGCAGGATGGTATATTTGGGTGCCCAACAGTGCACCTACTCCTGATGTTATGATGACAGCCCAAAGAAAAGATGTTGAGAAAAGCCTTCTTTTCGAATACGGAGACTTTTCACCATTGGGGATTTCGTTTAGATCTCTCATGATATCACCTTAAAGAGCATAAATGGTACCCGTTACAATCTCTATATGAGGAATATCTCCTTTTGAGGGTGCGATAGGAATTTGCCTCCTTCGGGAGTCACGATTATGATCTCTTCCATAGTAGCCACTCCGTAACCGGGAATGCTGATTCTTGGTTCTATCGTATATACCTGATTCTCCTCGATCTTCAAATACGGCAAATTGCCATATCTATCCCATTCAGGGCAAAGAAGACCAGCACCGTCGTGCACCATACGGCCGACTTGATGTCCGAGGGCATGCGGAAATTCGGGATAACCCTTACCTGTTATATATCCCCTGGCGATTGCATCGACTTCTCTTCCTTCCATACCCGGCCTTATTTTTTCCGCTGCGAGAGCTATGGAGTCACGGATCGTCTCGAACGGTCCCATAACTTCATTTGGAGCCTCGTCTTCACCGTCTCTAAGGAAATACCATGTCCTCTGGAGATCCGAGCAGTATCCATCCTTGCGGACGCCGAAGTCTATGTTCAATACATGCCCCTTCTCGATCTTTCTATCCGTCGGCGCTGCATGCGCGCCTGCCGAGTCCGGTCCCGTGAATACATTGGGACACATTTCCCTTTCCCATGATGTTTCGACTCCCGCTTCATCCACCAGGTTGAGAATAAATGTGGCCACTTCACTTTCCGTCATGCCTGGCTTCATGAATCCGGAAACCTTTTCGAATATTTCCTCGGTCAGGTCTATTGCCCCCTGGATCCTTCTTATTTCCTCCGGGCTCTTTCTGCCTCTGAGCTTGGATATTATTCCTTCGGCGCTCACGAGAGTTTTGACGAACCTTGTCCCATCGAGGATTTTCTCGAGGTTTAGAAACATCCCATGACTCAGTCCGTCTGCCATGTAATCATTGATCGAGTAATTGATCGCTATCTTTTTCGGCGAGAGCCTTTCGAGCTGCTCTATAAGAGGTGTTTTTATCGATTCAACATATCCCATAACCTCGTATCCGCCCGTTTCTCTTATATTCGTTTCGTCGAGGCTACCTACGATGGCTATTGCATCGCCCTTCGATGATATAACAAAAGCGGATTGCCATGTGCAGTTGGTCCCCAGTATAAGGTCAAGAATGGGATCGTTGTTTGCCGAACTCTCTCTTACGAATGTGAGCCAGACATCAATATCTTCTTCCTTCAGGATGTCAACAGCCTGATTTATCTTCTCCTTGATCACTTGTTTTCTCCTTTCGATTGATTCTGTTTACTTGAACAATTAGTGTAAAATATTGGCAGTAAGATGAAGTCTCATCTTTGCATTGTTATCGCCTTTTTACAAACTTATAGATCACCCCCACTTCGGATTTATAAACCTCCTTGAATTTATTCCCCATAGCATCAAAGCGTTTTTTCAACTCCGGTCTTTTTACCAGATCGCTTTGCCAAAGAACTATATACAGGTTTTTATCGATTTTATCCATTTCTTCAATCGTTTTTTCCGTCAGGCTGTCGGATGAAAAGAGGCCGTTAATTATACTTTTGTAGAGAGTGACCTTTTCCCCGCTATAGCCGTAGACGTTCATAGCTGAAGGTTGCGGGAAAAAGTTTCTTCTATGTGCATAAACGGGCATAAGGCAATTGATATTGTTCTCGATGATAACTGCGTTTATATCGGTATTATTGTTTATCCATTCGAACAATTTCATTTTTCCTCGGGAAAGATTTGCCCTCGAGGATTCTATTGGTTTTTCCAGTCTATCGAGAGTGAAACCTCTAACGGTGAGAATGGGAGGAATGACAAAGATGATCAGTGTCCATAGGATCAGAGCGGTTTTTTTCAGACCTCCTGCAGCCCCAATCCTGTCTATAATTTCCCATACGATCGGAGGAAGAAGCAATAGAAACATTGGAAATATTAGTTTTGAATCGTTGACTGTCGGCAGGTTTACAAAGATATTCAGTATGAGGATGGAAATAATCCAAACGCTGAACGGCAGGAGTCTATTTAGATCTTTGCTGAATATTTTTTTAAGTGCATCCCTTGCTGGACAGTATAGAATGATTAATGGAGCTATAATCGTAATGATATTTGTGATGCCTACATGCAAAAATGAAGTCAGGGAATTGCCGGAGCTCGAGCCTCTTGTAAGATCGTGAATATAGGGGAAACAAATTGTGATGGCTATCAGTGCCGATAAAGGAGACGTAAAGGATTCGAAACGAGGAACAGGTTGTTTAAGTATGAATTTATATACAAGGAAAGTAAGGATGCCGGCGCCTATCAGTGTCAATATCAGGACGCTTCCCGTTACCACGTGAAAAAGAAGTGTGCCCACTGATATAATGCAAATTAAAATTCCTGCTGATGTGCCTTTTTTCCCTTCACGCGAGGCTATGGAATAAATGATGAATGCGAGCAGAAACAGATCGAGCGAGTAGCTGAACGCAGTGATCGTTATAAACTTGTCGAGCAGGTTGACCATCCATGTCTTGAACGGATGGAGGAATTGGATGACGTCCGAGTTGTTCAGTTGAATGAGCCTTAGCTGCCTTGTCACTTCTTCCATTCCTCTTACTTTTCCGAAGAAAGCTCTAACAAGGTTGGTAGGCCACAGGATCCACGAGACGGATTCGAGCCCCGCTATAGCAAATAGTGGCGTTAGCGCTATGTATTTCCGTTTGGTAGTGTATATCGACGTAAGCCTCGCTATAAGGTAGGGAAACGAAAAGGCGCTGACAACATTGAAAAAGGCCATCGCGTTGAATACGGAGAGGCCGGAAACCCTTTTCCATGTTGCGAGGAATAAGTGATATATCCACATATAATGAATAGGCACATCTGCAAATCTCGGCTCCATCGGAGGTATTCCCCTGTCGAGGATCTCCATCGTCACGGAGGCATGATACCAGGCGTCCGACCTTATCTTGAGAAGGGGGTTGATTGAGTACATCAGTATCAAAAGCGCTGCAAACATGACAGGGACGATCAGCGTCTCGGCACGAAGGTGGATTTCTCTATCCTCTTCGGGTGCCTTGCTTGCGAATGCTATGGCCAGAGAGAGCGCATAGAAGATAAGAATCGTCGTCTTGACCGCAGCGTAATGTGAGTGAAGCGTATAGTAGAAAAAGAGCGTGAGAAGCGTGACGACGATAGGCGATATGAGAAGAGGCATGAAGATCAAATCGAACGATGTGAACCGTCTTCGAAACAGCAGGAGTAAAACTACGAGCCCCGGCAGGTAGAAGATGTTGAAGAATGCCGTAGTAGTCTGCAAAATGCTTCCCTGCGGAATGATGAATATCGTAGAAGAAATCACCGTGGTGATTATTAGAAGAGCCTTGAGGTTATTTCTATTCATTCGAGGTACTCCTTTTTCGGCATGATACTATCAAACGTGTTTCATTTTCAATATTCATTTGCTCTTCTTCACTTTTCAGCACGACAAGGGATATGATATATTAATTGAAAATGGTGCCCGAAGCAGGGTGAAAATCGTTCTTTTTCTTGTTTTGAGAATAATATTTGCTAATCATGATGATTTATAAGAAGAACCTGTGCGACGGCAAAGTAAGGGTAAGGAAAGGAAAGGTATGGAAATCTTCGAGATAAGAGGCGGCAATCCGATTCGCGGTGAAATAGAGCTAAGCGGGGCAAAGAACGCTGCGCTGCCGATACTTTTCGGTTCTATGCTCAGCAACGGAAAGGTGGTGCTGGAGAATATTCCGACGAAGCTCAATGATATTCGTGTGACGATAAAGATCATGAAAAATCTGGGTGCCAAGGTCGCCATAGAAGGCAAGTATGTAATCGTTGATCCTTCCGGTTTGAACAAGACGAAGGCGCCGGTGAACCTTGCATCAAAGATCCGAAGTTCGTTGCTTCTATTGAGTATCCTTTTATCAAGACTAGGTGAGGTGGATATTACGTTCCCGGGAGGGTGTGACATAGGCGCAAGGAAGTTCGATCTACATGTAAAGGGATTGAGAAATCTAGGGGCTGATATCGAAGTGACTGAGCGGAAGATCGCAGGCAAACTCGATGGCAGGTTCCACGGGAAGCCAGTCGATTTCTATGTGCCTACCGTTTCGGGTACTGAGAATGTGATCCTTGCCGCAGCTCTTGCAAAGGGTACGACGAAGATCATGAATGCAAATACCGAACCCGAGATCCAGGATTTCATTGCATTCATGAATTCTATGGGTGCCAGAATCAAGTACTCGAGCAGGTATGTCGAAGTCGAAGGAGTAGAGAGGCTCCACGGCACGGAATACAGCGTCATGAAGGGGAATGATGAAGCCATGACCTACATGATCGCAGCAGGTATGACGGGTGGTGAGGTCAGAATAAAGGATTTTGATCTTTCGACACTTAAGGTAGATACC
>NATK01000127.1 GCA_002085285.1 Candidatus Latescibacteria bacterium 4484_7 | reverse complement strand
CGCGGCATACAAATGAATTTCATCACCAACGGCAGCATCTGCAGTGAGCAGTTGGCGGAGGAACTCGCGCACCTCGACAACACGCAGATTACATTCAGCCTCGATGGGGCGTCTGCAGAGGTCTTTGAAAAGATAAGAGTAGGAGGCAGGTTTGACAGGGTCGTGGAGAACATCAGGCTCCTCAGCAGAACGAGAGGGAGCAGGAAGCGCCCGAAGCTCGCATGCTGGACGGTCGTGACGAAGCATAATATCCACGAACTCTCTCGGATCGTTCGCCTGGCCAAAGAGCTGGGGCTGGATATGATGACGATTCAGACCTTTCTCAGCGATTGGGGAAAGGAATCAATGCATGAACACACAGCGCCGCTGAGAGTTGGCCCAGCAGAAGTTTCTCTTTCCCAACAAATAGAAGATGCCTCGAGAACGGCGGAGGACCTCGGTCTCGAGCTTCACATCGCAAGCCACGACTACTATTCGAAAAAGAGAAAATGCACCTGGCCCTGGACAAGTGCATTTATCGCTGCGAACGGCGATGTGGTTCCCTGTTGCATAGTCGCCGATTCGGACACGGTCAAGATGGGCAATCTGTTTGATGAAGATTTCAAAACGATCTGGAATTCGAGGGGTTATAGGGAATTCAGGCGAAGAATAAAGAACCACGACCTCCCCGATTTCTGCAGAAACTGCTATATTGATGCCGAGTAGCAGCGCTGCGCTTGTCTCATCGCTAACTTCAAATATCGACGCTGAGTAGCGGCTTTGCGTACCCACACCCGCCACGCTACAGTCTTCAAATTTCGTTTAACTTTGTCGGTGTTTTGATTATAATCCACCTGTAAATGGTTACCTGTTTCTACCGGGAGGTATGTCTGGTGTCGAAATACTCTGAATCAGGTGTAGATATAGATGCTGCGAACGAGGTGAAGAAGCGCATAGGTAAGATCGTTTCGAATACGTGGGGGGAAGAGGTTCTATCCGAGGTAGGCAATTTCGGAGGGCTTTTCGCCCTTCCCGGAGGGATTAAGGACCCTGTGCTCGTATCGAGCACCGACGGCGTCGGGACAAAGCTCAAAGTGGCGTTCATGGCACACAGGCACGATACGGTGGGGCAGGATCTCGTGAACCATTGTGTGAACGACATTCTCGTACAGGGGGCGAGACCTCTCTTCTTTCTCGACTACCTCGCTACGGGCAAGCTCAAACCCGAAACTGTGGAGCAGGTGATAAAGGGGCTGGCGAAGGCTTGCGCAGAGAATTCATGTGCACTGATTGGAGGAGAAACGGCTGAGATGCCGGGCTTCTACGCTGAAGGTGAATATGATCTCGCCGGAACGATCGTTGGGATCGTAGAGAGGAACGAAGTAGTGGACGGCTCTACGATAGAGGCAGACGATGTGCTCTGGGCCTTTCCTTCAAGCGGGCTTCATACGAACGGCTACTCCCTCGCTCGAAAGATCATATTCGAAAAGAACGAACTTGGCATATACGACGAACTGCCCGGAACAGGCAGAAGTGTCGCTGACGAGCTCCTTGAGGTGCACAGAAGCTATCTCAAGGAGGTTGCGTCCCTCGGCAACTACGCCCAGATCAAGGGGATCGCCCACATAACCGGAGGAGGGCTCCTCGAGAATATTCCGAGGATTTTGCCGGAAGGGGTCTCGGTCGAGATAGACGCGTCGAGCTGGCAGGTGCCGGCCGTTTTCGAGTTTCTCCGCAGCTCGGGAGGTGTGGAGAAACTCGAGATGTACAGGGTGTTCAATATGGGCGTGGGCCTCGTTGTGATTGTACCGCCCGATGACGAGGGAAACGTGCCGAAAGGCGAATACAGGTGGCGGCCGTTCCCGATAGGAAGGGTGGTTGAGGGACAAAGAGAGGTGAAGATCATCAACGTTTGATCTTTGTACTCCGGTCCCAGCTATTTCAAGCAATGGCGAAATGCAAGACAATGGGCGCAGGGTGTCGTCCCTCAGAGCCGGGGGAGGTCAGACGGATGCTCGAAGCAGTCGATGCAAGCCGCTGTGATGGGAGTCGGCTTTTCTTGACACCTCGAGTTCCTGGTGCTACTATTCGTGAAGGTGTTTTTTTAATTGTTAAATGAGCAAGCGATTCTTATCATACTATTAGTCGTAGTCATATATATTCGAATCGTTGAAGAGAGGAGACAAATATGCTTGACATCGCTACCCGTGATGAGGGCGGTGTGATGGTAATCGATCTCGAGGGCCAGATCGACGGCGGCCCAACGTCCCAGAAGATTCACGATCTTATCAAAGAGAGTCTGGAGAAGGGGCAGAGGAAGTTTGTCCTCGATATGAAGGGTGTGAGCTGGTTGAATTCTCTCGGAGCGGGTATCCTCATTGCAGCGTACGCTTCGGCAAAGAGGGAAGGCGCAGCGCTCAAGCTGTGTTCGGTCTCTTCGAGGGTCGAAGCGGTTCTCAAGACGTGCGGTCTAATACCTGAGGTTTTCGAGGTTTACGCTGACAAAGACGAGGCCATGAAAAGTTATTAGAGAGATGGGGATCGCTGTATCTCGTGGATGGATACAGCGAACTTTCATTTTGAGTAAAGGAAAAGGTATGAAGATAAAAAGACACGAAAAGGACGGTGTTGCAATTTTAGAGATTTCGGGCGAGATGTACGGGGGGCCCGACAACATGGTTCTCATCGATACGATTTCCGAACTCGTCAAGGAGAAGAAGCTCGACCTGGTGATAGACCTTTCCAAGGTGAAATGGATTTCGAGTACGGGGCTCGGTATACTCGTTTCGGCGAGGTCGCACTATGCCAAGGAGGGTGGTGTGATGAAGCTCTGCAACCCCAACGACAGGGTGCTCGGGATCCTGCAGGTGACGAGACTGAATCTGATCTTCGATGTTTTGCCTTCGCTCGATGATGCTGTTGCGAGTTTCAAGAAATAGACCGGCGGGAGCGAACCCGGCGTTGTCTTGATGACGAGCTCGGCCAGCCGGTAGTTTGAGCTTGATCTGTTGACCTGCGTAAAGCCGGGGGTGCACCCGGCGGGCGGGTCTTTTTTGAATCAGCTGGATATATCGATCGCCGAAAAGGAGGGCGGCTATGAGGATTCGTTTTGTTCTGCTTGCACTGCTCACGGTATTCGTTGTGGGATCGGCGTCGGCCGACCTGCTCACCATTGACAGATTTGTATCGATGACCAGATGTTCCGACCCGCAGATCTCGCCGGATGGACGTATGGTGGCGTTCGTAGCCTCCGTGCCCGATACGGCTGCCAACCGTAGCAACACCGATATCTGGCTCGTCTCTGCAGACGGCAAGGTGACAAGAAAGCTGACTAACAGTGATGCGGCGGATTATCATCCCCGATGGTCGCCCGACGGGAAGAGCATTCTCTTCGTTTCGACGAGGAGCGGGACACCGCAGGCTTGGGTGATCCGTGTGGACGGCGGCGAGGCACGCATGGCCACGAACATATCGACCGGCGTCAACGATCCCGTCTGGTCGCCGGACGGAAGGGAGATAGCATTCTACTCGTTCGTATTTCCGCAGTGTAAGAGCGATTCGTGCAACTCGGCCATGGAGAAGGCGCGCGAGAAGAACCGTGTAAAGGCGCGGGTGACAGACGGCCTCCTCTACAGACACTGGGACACGTGGAAGGAAGGTAAGTTCAACCACCTATTCATAGCCGATGTCGAAACAGGCACTTTCCGCGATCTAACCCCCGGCGAAAGGCATGATTTCCCTCCATTCCCATGGGGAGGCTCGGGCGATTATTCGTTCTCTCCGGATGGAAAGAAGATCTGCGTCGCGGCAAAGATGGTCGAGATGGAAGCGATATCGACCAACACCGACCTCTTCCTCATAGACGTTGCAACTGGCAATATGACCAAGCTAACAGACAACGAGGCCGCCGATGAGTCGCCCTCGTACAGCCCCGACGGGCGTTACATAGCATACCGCACGCAGCGCGTTCCCGGCTTCGAATCGGACAGGTGGCGCCTCGCCCTATACGATACGAAGAAGGGGACTCACAGGATCTTGACAGAGGGGTTCGACCGCTGGGTAGAGGATTACACTTGGTCTCGAGACGGCAAGTACATCTACTTTGCCGCGGTGGATAATGGGAACAAGGGGCTCTTCAAGCTCGATACGGCGAGTGGCAAGATAAAGAAGATATTAGGCAAGGGCACAAGTTCTTCTTTGGCGGTTACACCAGACGGCAAGACGATTGTTTTCGTTCGTAGAAGCTTCGATTTTCCCCATTCAATCTGGAAGATTTCGACATCTGGCAAGCATCTCGCGCGCCTGAGCCACTTCAACGATGCCGTCATTTCGAGGCTCGACCTAAACTCGGCCGAAGACATTCGATACAAAGGGGCAGACGGGGCGACGATTCAAGCATTTCTCATAAAGCCGCCTCACTTCGATTCGCACAAGAGGTATCCGGCGATAGTCCTCGTGCACGGTGGACCCCAATCGGCATTCATAGACGCGTGGTACACCAACTGGAACGCTCAGGTGTTTGCTGCGGCTGGCTACATAATATTTATACCGAACTTTCACGGTAGCGACGGGTTCGGTCAGGATTTCATCAATGAGATCAGCGGCGACTGGGGAGGAAAGTGCTACATCGACATCATGAAAGGCTTCGATTATCTCGCTTCGCTGCCCTTCGTCGATGCAAAGAGGATCGGTGCGGCCGGAGCCTCGTACGGTGGCTACATGATCGACTGGATCGAGGGCCACACCGACAGGTTCGCATGCCTCATATCGATGGCTGGGCCTTACAACCTCGTTAGTGAGTACGGAACGACTGAGGAGCTTTGGTTCCCCGAGTGGGAATTCAGGGGAACGCCGTATGAGAACCCGATGGAGTACGAGCGCTGGAGCCCGAGCAACTTCGTTTCGAACTTCAAGACCCCTTGCATGGTCGTGGTGGGAGAGCGCGACTACAGGGTGCCGTTCAGCGAGGGGCTGCAGATGTTCACTGCTCTTCAGAGGATGGGTATTACATCGAGGCTCGTTTACTTCCCCGATGAGGGGCACTGGATCTTGAAGCTTCAGAATGTGAAGTTCTACTATGAGCAGTTCATAGGCTGGATGGACAGATTTCTAAAGAGGTAGGGACTGAAGTATTGATATCATCCTGGGTAAGGCATTGCGATTCTACCCCGGG
>NATK01000126.1 GCA_002085285.1 Candidatus Latescibacteria bacterium 4484_7 | reverse complement strand
TGCGGGATGGCACATAAAAAACACAGACGACAACAACATAAGATACTATCAATACATCGACTCTAAATTCCCGAGCGTCGAAAAGGACCAATGGACAAATAGGCATTACGAAGAGTATCTCACTGCAAACATAAACATAGCGAGATACATATCTCGAGAGACGATAGTGGGCCTGAAATTTAGAATCGACGACACCTACAAAAAAGATACAAGTCATAGGAATGACATAACGGTACACTATTATATAAAAGACGACCGGGCACTTCTGGACCGAATAAATAAAAGATATGCCGAGCAGGAAAAAACGTGGAGAAGGTTCGAACCTTCCATCGAACTTTCCCTTCTCAGGCTGGAAAAAGGCAGGCCGAGGAATGAATATTCCCTGAGTATCTCGAGGAATGATGCCTCTCATATCTCAATGTACGATGAAGCACAATCCAGAACGGATTACAACAACATGGAGATCCTCACCGACCATGACTTCAGTGAAGAAATAACCAGAGAGAACAATCGGGGTAACATTTGGTCGATGCAGTTCGAAACGAGGCAATTTCTACACTCGGGCTTCATCGTATATTTCAGTTCGAGTTACTCATTCTCCAGATATTCCGCCAGGTGGCTGATAAACAACGATTACTACGATTGGAGCACTGATGATGACTTGATGAACAGCTCGGGCTTCAAATGCAGTGGCAACCTGGACGGGGTCGCAATCATGCTTAAGACAGGGAAGAGATACAGGTTGGGCAATAAGATGTATATCACCGGCGGGGTCCGTTCCTCGTACTCAGGGGAATGGATATCGGAGAAGCCTTTGATCCATTTCAATAAAATACACGAGACCGATACGGTTACTGCACTTTCCTCGAGGGAGCTTCACCTGATCTCTTCAAAGGACATCAGCGCATCAATCGGCTTCCCCATCGCCTTCGAATTCATACCCGTCAGATACTTCTCTTTCTATGCAGGGTATTACGTTGCACTTTCATATCACCACTATTTCGACAAGAATGTGCCGATCCCGGCAGCTTCGCCGGAGGAGTATTACCTCAGAGTCTCAAATCGTGGAGCCCTGCAAGGCAGCCACGCTACATGCTACGGGTCGATGATTCCGTACGAATTGACGGGAAACGAGAATGAAAGATTCGAAGGTCTAAAATATCTCACACTGGGGTTTGCCTTCGATGTGAAGGATAGGTTCTTCATCGACCTATACACGAAATCCGACCTGTCTCTTTCTTATTTGAGAAGTGCCACCGCGGATCTCAGATTTGCATTTTGATCATTACCATCGGTATTTCGATGCTTAGACAACCGACCATCTCAGCGATCGAGCAGGAGCTCAATCGCCCTCTGACGAAGCCCTGTCCTCTCTGTCCCGCCGTAATTCATCATACGCATGAATACTGCAGGGCTTTCTTCCTTTCGGTTCAAAACTCTGTAGAGATTGTAAAGGATCAGGTCGTCGATCGAATCTCTCGAGAAAAGCTCCTTGAGGTAAGACATCGTACCCGGATAATGAACCACCGACACCTTGGTCGAATCCTTTATTCCGGCGAGATCGCGCGCTATCGCGATTGCCCTGTCGAGGCCGCCGAGCTCATCGATAAGTCCGTTGGCCAGCGCCTGGTCACCCATCCAAACCCTTCCCCTACCCAGGGAATCGACTCTCGCCACACTCATTCTTCTGTAGCGAGCCACTTCGGCTATCCAATGTCTGTAGAACTTCCAGTGTTCCTCTTTTATCGCCTTCCATTCGGCAGGCGAAAAATCCCTGTAGTCTGAGAACATCAGAGCCTTTTCGCCGTAAGCCATTTCATCCTTCGTCATCCCGATCTTATCGTAGAAACCCTTCATGTTGAACTTGCCGAGGAAGGAGCCGATCGAACCTGTTAATGTTCCCGGCATGGCAACGATTTTGTTCGCTCTGAAAGAGATCTCGTATCCACCCGAGGCGGCGACATCTGACATCGAGACAACCACGGGCTTTACCTTTCTCGTTATCTCTACCTCTCTCGAGATCATATCGCTGGCATTGGCGTCACCTCCGGGCGAATCGACCCTAAGAACCACCGCCTTGACGGTTCCGTCTTCCCTGACTCGCCTGAGTTCCCTCATCACACTTTCCGACCCCATTCTCGAACCGTAGGGGAGATCGAATCCGCTCCTCCCCATCGCTATGACCCCCTGTGCATGGACGACGGCGATCTTTTCACCGCTCAGAAGGGGCGACCTTCTCGTCTCTGCCATATATCTGCTCAGGCTGATCATCGTGATTTGACGCTTCTTAAACGAATCGGCAATCTCATCCCAGTGCTTCACCCTGTCGATAAGCCCGTAATCGGCCGCCGTCGCAGGGCTGTAGATCGCCCTGTCGATCCACGCCTTCACCTTGTTTCGGTCGACCGAACGATTCTCCGCTATCGAACTGACGAGGTTGTTGTATATGTCCTTCAGCAACCAATCCGTCATCTCTCTCGATGGTGCGGTACGACTTTTCTCCGTGTACATCTCTGGAGCAGACTTGTATCGTTCGATTCGGTGGAAATTCGGCTTTATGCCGAGCTTGTCGAACGTCCCCTTGAAGAAGGTGGCACTCGAAGCCACGCCTGGAATCAAGAGATAGCCGCTCGGAGGCATGAAGACCGAATCAGCCGCAGAGGCAATGAGGTATTCGTATCCATAGATCAGAGGTGAGAAGGCATAGACATCCTTTCCGCTATTCTTGAAGCGTTTAACCGCATCTTCTATCTCTTCGCATTTCGCCACGCCGGCCGCCACTGGATACAGCTTCAATACCAGCGCCTTGATATTCTTGTCCCCGGAGGCCCTGTCGAGGCATTCGACGATGTCGGTCACCGTTACCGGACGCTTGCCGAAGATGAGCCCCGGCGAAAAAGGCCCAGGATAATCGAGAAGCTCTCCCCGGATACTTACGACGATTGCCCTCTTGCCGTGAATCTTCGGGGGTTTCGACGGTTTCATGTTCATGACGGCGATAAGTGGAACAATGACGAGGAAGATAACAAGGATTATCAGAAGTACGAGCTTACTTCTCTTGTTTCCCATCTTTCTGCACCTTCTTTCATGAGATCGTACCCTGCCTCAGTGCTATGACGCAGGCGAGGGAGATCGACGCAAGTTTCGAACGAGCCGAATCGCCCCTCGAAGTGAGGATTATGGGTATCCCCGCACCAACTACCGCGCCGGCGAGGTAGGCGCCGGATGAGACGGTGAGTGCTTTGTAGACGACGTTGCCCGCCTCGATATCGGGCATGAGAAGAATATCGGCATTCCCCCTGATTTTCCCCTGGTATTTCTTTTCGGCGGCGGAATGCGGGTCAATCGCCACATCGAGCGAAAGAGGCCCTTCGACGATACAGTCGTCTGTGTCCGCGTACATCGCGGCGAATTCATTCGCCTCGACGGAAGATTCCACGCTCGGGTTGGTCGTCTCGACGGCGGATATAACCGCAACCTTGGGTTTGGAAATATTTAGAATCTTTGTCACCATAAGTGCATTCTCGAGGATCTTCTTCTTCTGTTCCCTGTCCGGCCTCGGGTTGACCGCCGCGTCGGTGACGAGGAGGAGTTTGGGGTAAGTGGGGATCTGAAATACACCCACATGGCTGTAGATCTTGCCCTTCTTGAGTCTGCCCATTTCCTTGAGACGTTTCAACGTGCCTCTCATTATCTGCTCCGTTTTCACGCCGCCCTTCATCAATAGATCTATCTTTCCCGCTTCGTAGAGGTCGAGCGCGGTATCCACAGGTGTCTTTGAATCGATTATGGAGTAGTTCTTCCCGTCGACCTTGATGTCGAACTCCCATGCCAGCTTGTTTATCTCGTAGAAATCGCCTATGAGAACAAACCTCGCTATCGGATATCTTCCCTCTTCGTTTGCCTGTTTCGCTGCCACAACGGCGTCCTCGTTCTCCGCACCTACTATGGCAACAGTGGGCACCCTGTGCTTGGCAACGAGTCCCCTTGCGAGATAGATCAGCTCGTCGAGACTCGTTACGGGGGTGTTCTCCTTTTTCCTGAAGTGAGGATTGGGGAATATCTCCGTCTCTATTATTCGCTCCTCACGCTCCCGCTGTTCCCTCAGCTTGTCCCTCTCTTCGACGTAGTTTTTGATATAATGAGGAACGAACTTCGCCATTAGCTGTCCAGCGACCATCGACTCATGCTCGAGCGATCCCGGCACGACGACCGCTGGGAAATAGGGATAAAGCTTTCGCTTGACGAACGATGTGAACTCGCTGCTTTTTGCGATGCCACCCGTCAGAGTGATCACATCTATATACTCCTCTATCGCAGAAAGGCTCATGACCGCGCCTGCGATGTTTTTCGAATAGAATTCGATGACCAGCTCTATCTTCTCACGCTGCTCCCTCGAAGAACCCGAATCTCTGAAGTGCAGAAGCGCCCGGAAATCGTTGGTTCCCGTAAGGTCGATCAATCCACCCTCGCGGTATAGATATTTTTTCAGCTCAGGTACACTTAATTCACCCTCGTCAATCTTTCTAAGTGCTATATCGAGGGGAATGTTACCGCTCCTGTTGGCGCTGGGAATCCCGGAAAACGCATTTATCACATCTCTCACTACGTTTCCCTCGTGCCTCGCTATCGAGATTCCGCCGCCGATATGAGCCGTTATCGTTACAAGCTCGTCTGAACGCTTGTCCAGAATTGAACTTACGAATCGGTGAACTGCCTTGTGATTGAGGTAGTGTGCGCCGCTGCCGTCTCTAAGGAGCTTCCTTATGCCGGTGAGCCTCGCGCAGGCAATCATTTCGTCTGTCGAGACGGGATCGGTCGTTGTAACGAGCACACCCTCGCCACTGTCGTCATCGCACGCCGCAGTCGAAGCCGTCGTGCCTGCGAAACGCTCCTTAACGAAAGCCCCTTCTTCTCCAGCCAGCGCACTATCCCATCCGCCCTGTTTTCGATGCTGTCAGGATAATCAGGCGGTAGGTGCACCTCGTCTGCGGCGACCTCTTCTAGGCCCTTGAAAAGTGCAACCTTCGTAGAGGTAGAGCCCGGATTGATGCAAAGAATCGTTTCGCGATCGACTTCCGGAGGCAGGCTGATACCACCGAGGAGATTGCCGATGACAAGCTCCGAGCTCTTCCGTGAAGATAGGATTAACTGTATGACATGTGAAAACAGGTTGCTCCACGAATCCTCCCACGCTCTCGTGAGAAGCGACGGCTTCGATATCCTCACGGCACCGATCAGGGCTTCGATCAT
>NATK01000013.1 GCA_002085285.1 Candidatus Latescibacteria bacterium 4484_7 | reverse complement strand
TCCCCTGCAGGATAAGCTGCAACAACCAAGAGCAACAGCGCGAATAGGAGCACTTTGTCTTTCATTATTCAAACCTCGGATAGAATACTAACACGTCAATCACGTCAAATTTAATTCGGCACTACAGAATAACAAAAAGGGATACCTTCTCCACCCGAAGAAAGAGAAGGTATCCCAAGATACAAGACGCAGCAACCCACTTACCTGTAGATACTCTTTATCTCTCCCCAGGTGGACTGTTCCGTAGCTATACCACAGGGAGGACAATCGTCACCGGCATAGTAACCCCAATGGTCTATCCATTGAACATACCATTCCGGAGCCCAATCGGCGATGTAAAGCGTATGGTTGGAACCTGGCTCCCAATCCACACAATCATGATCTCTGTATTTGTACTGGACATAAGGATTGTCTCCTGCGTGGAAGAGTATTGAGACTTGATAGAAACCAGGGCTGTACTCGGGACATGGATGTTCCATCTCTATACCGGTGCCCCAACCGGTCAACTCATCATGGTCACCGGTGATGCATACCATACCCGGATCGGGATCGTAGTTTGGATCACCTTCCGGCGGGAAACAAAGGAAGAAATGTACGAGCACGTCCTGATTAAGTGTCTGGGTGATGTTGATCTGAAACGGAGGATCGTTGTTGTTCTGATCCTGAGCCCCTAAGTACGTGTTGTAATCCGTCGAATCGTAAGCATTGCAATAAAACAATATCTCAGACTGACCATCCAATGCACTTGCAGGAATGGTTCCCATGTACTCGTCATTGCTACCCTTGTCGGTATTATAAACCATTTCAACAGATGTGTAAGGACCTCCGTTAGGTCCATAGTGAAGTGTAGCCGATATGCCCGGGCCCTGCCCAGTCTGATCGGTTACACCCTCTTTCCAGATCTGAAGGTAAACATCAACGTCGGAACCTTCGGAGACGGTGGTTCCATTGACAGGCCAAATCTGACCCGCCCAACCGATGGCTTTTTTCATTCCAAGCCCCCCTTAGAAATCTTAAAGACCAAAACAAATTGAACAACAGTTATTGAGTATTGTTTCATACTCTTAAGAACAAGCCAATCCTCAACCTATTAAAAACTCTTTTAAATTATATCATAAAACTTGCATCTGGTCAACAAATCTTAATGTCCTGCGCGGGAACGGGAAGAGACAAGGTGACCCCCCCTGTTATTAGGAGTTATGGTGTGTCTTCCGTTCCCTTCTTAATGCCCTGCGCATAATTGTTGATCAATGTCGAAGGATGTTTTGACGAGGTGACTTATGTAGAGGCGTCTCCTATGAGCTCTCTTCTCATTTTCCACCGCTTTGTAAAAAAGTTTTTCGTGCAATTCATCCATAACGGTTGTATAAAGTTGTGTAAGGAGCAAAATACGGATCTATGTAAATCGTCCAACAGCATATCGGAGCTTTTTTACCGCTTGGCTTCGAAGTCGAAAGGCGGTATGACATGAAAAAAATCGTTTTGTTGTCTCTATTCGCCCTTCTATCGATCCCGTTCAGTCTATGTGCTCAAAGCGATAAATCACCGGGGAAATCCACATCTGTTTTCTATAAAGGCAGCGGAAAGGTAAAGACGATGGAAACGAAAAAGATCGCATCGGCATATTCTCAGTTCGGTCTGGAGCTGATTAAAAGGCTCGAAGCGAAAAACGACTCGATGAATATAGTTATATCCCCTGCCAGCATCGCTCTCGCCCTGACCATGACGCTCAACGGAGCAGACGGCGAAACATACGATGCCATGGCAAATGTGCTCAAAATCAAGCGGATGAACATCGATGAGGCGAACCGATTGAACGCCGAACTTCTCGACGATCTTTCCGCAGCAATGGAAGGTATCGAACTCAGGATTGCAAATTCTCTTTGGGCAAGAAGAAAGATACAATTCAAAAAACAGTTCATCGAAACAAACGGCGAGTTCTACGGGGCCGTGCTCAGGGAGCTGGACTTCTCGAGTCCTTCGGCGCCGAAGGAGATTAACGAGTGGGTCAAGGAAAAAACCGAGGGAAAGATCCCATCGATCATAGATCGAATAGAACCAAATGACATACTTTTCCTCATCAACGCAATCTATTTCAATGGCTCATGGGCGCGTGAGTTCGACGAGTCTTTGACTAAAATTGAGATATTCCACTCGCCTGACGGAGAAACGAAGGTCCCAATGATGCGGCGCACCGGAGACTTCTCCTACCTCGAAGGAGAGGGGTTTCAAGCGGTAATGCTGCCATACGTCGCAAAAAGGCTCGCCATGTTCATCTTTCTGCCGGCGGAGTCGTCAAGTCTCGATGAATTCTACCGAAACACGACCGCTGAGAGGCTCTACGGTTGGATTCGGTCAATGGGAATGAGAAAAGGTGAAGTCATAATACCGAAGTTTAAATTCGAATATGGTGCGAGCCTCAAAAATACTCTCTCCACAATGGGGATGGGGATTGCATTCGACCGCGCAAGTGCCGATTTCAGAAAAATGGTCGATATGAGAGGGGTCAACGCCTTTATCGGCGACGTCGTACACAAGGCATTCATCGACGTGAACGAAAGGGGAACGGAGGCTGCAGCGAGCACTGCGGTGAGAGTCGGGCTGACGGCAGTAAGGGTACAGCCCGAGCCATTTACATTCAAAGCAGACAGGCCATTCTTCTTCGTGATAATGGACAATAGGAACGGGCTCATTCTATTTGCAGGGTCGCTCTTCGACCCTTCGAGGCCGTAGATTTCGAGATTGTCGCTTGATGGCTACTCACTGATGGTATCATTCGATTTCGATGTGCCTTTTCCCACCATAGCATCGAGTTTCTTCAACTCGCTGTACGCCTTGAAAACAAGCTTGTCGAGTCCATTCTTGGACAGTGCCGATACGACGAACACATCGGTATCGAAGGCCCCTCCCGAGATCATGTCGTTCACCTTGCGCAACGATTCGCTGTCAATCATATCTGCCTTGTTCAATGCTATCAGCTTTGGTTTCTTCACCAGCTCCACATTGTACTGTCTCATCTCTTCGATGAGCTGCCTGTAAGCTTCATCGGGAGAAGCCTCAGCCGCGAGATCTATGACAAAAATCAAGACTCGGCAGCGTTCTATATGCCTGAGGAACTTGATGCCCAAACCTCTTCCCTCGTGAGCACCCTCTATGAGCCCTGGGATATCGACCATGCAGAAAGATTCACCCTTCCCGACCTTTACCATTCCAAGCACGGGATCGATCGTCGAGAACGGATAATCCGCAACGACAGGATGAGCATCGCTCAACGAGCGAAGCATCGTCGATTTACCCGCATTGGGAAGACCTACGAGCCCAACATCGGCGATGAGCTTCAGTGTCAGCCATAGGTTCCTCTCCTCACCCGGTTGACCGCGAGTCGCCTTTCTCGGCGCCTGATTGACCGCTGATCTGAAAGCGTAGTTACCCTTGCCGCCTCGTCCACCGCGAGCCACGACTATCTCTTCCGCCTCCTCTGTGAGATCAGCAATGATCTCGTGCGTATCCGCATCCTCTATAACCGTGCCCGCAGGCACCTTTATTATCGTATCCTCACCGTTACGCCCTGTCATGCGCTTTCCCTGACCCGGCTTCCCGGCTTGAGCTCTGTAGTGCTGCCTGTATCTGAAATCAAGAAGTGTACGCATGGATGAATCGACCCTCGCGATCACATCTCCTCCCTTTCCTCCGTCACCTCCGTCCGGTCCGCCACGGGGGACATGTTTCTCCCTGCGAAAACTCACACAACCATCTCCTCCTCTTCCGCCCCTGACAAATATTCTTACCCTGTCTATGAACATCTTTTATTCCTATGCACAAACCCTCTGAGCTCTATACCTTCGATCGACATTTCAAGCTCCGTCCAGGATCAAGAAAAGTACTTACCCGGATTCAAAATAAGCGCGGGATCGAAGGTTCTCTTTATTTCTTTCGCAAATTCTATCTGCTCTTCATTGAACAGCAAGGGGAGATATCTTCTCTTTGTCAGACCTATCCCGTGCTCTCCGCTCAACGAGCCACCGAGTTCCACCACTTTTTCAAACAGCCTTTCTACAAAATGCTCCGCCCTTCTCATCTCTTCGGTGCGCCGGCGGTCAGTCATGATGTTGACATGAAGATTACCGTCTCCGCAATGACCGAACACATAACAGTCGAGCGATAACTCCAGGGCGAGCGCCTCCATGAAATCGACCGCTTCTTCGAGCTTCCCAATAGGGAAGGTGACATCTTCGTTGACCTTCGTTATCCCCCTTCTGGCGAGACTCGGGCTGATCGAACGCCTCAGATCCCAGAGAAGTTCGCGCTCAACCTTGTTCTTCGCCTCCTTGACGGCGGCTCCTTCCCGCCTGCAAATATCCTTTAGCATCTCGAACTGAGTCTCGACATCTTCCGCCACTCCATCGAACTCTACGAATATATATGCATCGCTCTTGTTAAAACCTTCGACTTCGATGTACTCGCCAACACATATCATCGTCTTCGAATCAATATATTCCAGCACTGTCGGCTTTAGTCCGGCAAGTATTACCTTTACTGCAAATCCGACTGCTTCAGCCCCCCCCGGCATCGTGATCAGCGCCGTTTTTACAGCCTCGGGCAACGGGAGCACTGAGAGGACGGCGGAGTATATTACACCCAGCCCCCCCTCACCGCCAACGAGGATAGATGTCACTCCGCCCATCGGATAATCCACTACATCGCCTCGTGACGTCACCCACTCGAGTGCATGAATGTATCTCCTCGTAACCCCATACTTAAACGCCCTCGGACCGCCCGCATTCTCGGCTATGTTCCCGCCGATTGTAGAAAACTCGAGACTCGCCGGATCCGGAGGGTAGAAAAACCCTCTACCCGCGAGGTACCTTTGAAGCTCCCCGTTGACGACGCCGCTCTCCACCGCTACGAGCCACCTCGACGGATCGAACCACAGCACTCGATTGAGCTTCTCCATCGAAACGACCACTCCTTCGACAACCGGCACGGCTCCTCCGGAAAAACCACTTCCAGCCCCCCTCACATAAAGCGGTACTCCATAATCGCCCGCATACTTCACGACCGACACTATATCATCGACACTTCTTGGATAAACGACACCGGCACATCTACCCCTCAACTGAGTAGCATCGTAATTATAGACAACGCGGTAACAGAGGTCCGTATGGACCTCGACACCTTTGAGTTTCCTCGAAAACTCCTTGAATCTCTTCTGGAATTCCATTCGATCTAACCGCCTAAAGGCGCCGTTGTGATCATCTTGTGCAGGAAGCAACGAACGACTCGAACCTGTCCAGAGCCTCGTTGATCTCGTCCTCCGATGCAGCAAAGGAAAATCTCACCATGTTATCACAGCCGAACGCCGAGCCGGGAACCACAACAAGCCCATTCTTCTCCAGGAGCTTGTCACAGAACTCGCTGCTTCCGCTCACACCACAGCGTTCGTATAAAGATGAGACATCTATAAAATAATAGAATGCTCCGTGAGGTTCTGGATAGCTTATTTCTCGTATGGCTTTCAATCGGCGCCCAAAGAGCTCCTTGCGCCTCTCGAACTCCTTTCTCATCATTTCTCTCGCCTCACCGCCGTGCTCCACCGCCTCTACAGCAGCCCACTGAGAGATTGAATTCGGGCACCCTGTTGCATGAGCCTGGTAGGCCGCCATCCTATACGCCACATTTTCCTCGGCGAGTGCGAAACCCAGCCTCCAACCCGTCATCGAATAGCTTTTCGAAACACCTGATACAACGACACTCTGCCCTTTCAGCTCCGGAACGACCCTGATCGGCGAAACGTGCTCGTAGCCATCGTAGGTAAGAAATTCATAGATCTCGTCGCTTATGAGAGCAATCCCTGCATCGAGAATAATCTTTGAGAGCGCCTCCATCTCATCTCTCGAATATACTATTCCGGTAGGATTGTTTGGAGAGTTGAAAAGTAGAGCCTTTGGTCTGCGCTTGTCGATCTCGCCAAGCAGAATCTCAGGGGTAAGCTTGAACCCCGTTTCCTTCGTCAGCTCGACTATCCTTGGGACTCCACCCACGATCTTTACCATCTCCGGGTAACTCGTCCAGTAAGGAGAAAGCAGCATAACCTCATCACCGGGATCTATAAGTGTAAATAGTGCATTGAAAATCGAATGCTTCGCCCCGTGCGAAACGACTACCTCACCAGCAGAATAATCGACGGACAAGATCTTCGAATAGGCCCGGGCAACTACCTCTCTGAGCTCTCGTATGCCGGCTCCGGGAGTGTATTTCGTCTTGTTATCATGAATGGCCTTTATCGCCGCATCCTTGATCGATTCAGGCGTAGGAAAATCAGGCTCACCGGCGGTCAATCCAACAACATCCTCTCCCCTCGCTTTGAGGTCATTAGCCTTGGTGTTCAACGAGAGAGTCACCGACGGTTCGAGTGAATGAGCTCGTTTGCTTAACAACTCTTTCATCTATTCTCCTCCGATGTTGAATTCGTATTCTGGAACCGTTACTTGATATCCCATTCCTTCAATCTTCTCACGACACATTCCGGGACGAGACACGATATCTCGCCGCCGAGCCTGTATATCTCCTTTACGAGCGAGCTGTGAAGATAGATGAACTGTTCGCTCGGCATCAGAAATACGGTCTCGAAATCGGGATTGAGTTTCCTGTTCATCAGAGCGATCATCAGCTCGTACTCGAAATCTGAAACAGCCCTCAAGCCTCTTATTACGACATCCACCTTTTGTTCCTTGAATACATCGACCAGAAGACCGTCGAACTTCACCACATCAACGGTATCCAGCTCTTCGAGACTCTCTTTGACCAGTTCATAACGCTGGTCGAGTGTAAGAAACGGGGCCTTGTGGACACCCGCCGCCACAGCAACTATAACTCTGTCAAAAAGCTTGCTCGCTCTTTCTACGAGATCGATGTGCCCATTGGTTATTGGATCGAAAGTTCCCGGATAAAGAGCCACTTTGCCCCTCACGTCCTGCCACCTCCTTCTTTGCGTTTGAAATATGTCACCATCGTGCCACCGAACTTCTTCGACTGCAGAACCTCGAGTGTCGAACCCTCGTTCAAGAATATCGGCTTGCCGTGCTCTACAATGAGCAAACCGCCGAATCCACCCGATGCACCTTCGAATAGGCCCAGCACTCTCTGAGCAAGATCGCTCGCATAAGGTGGATCTGCGAACACTATATCAAAACTCTCGTTACCACGGACAAGCCTGGCGATGTATCGAAATGCATCAGCTATCTTTACCGTCGCTCTATCGCGTCCGACTCCGCACTTCTCGAGATTCGCTCTCAAAGCTCTTAGTACTCGCTTGTCCTGCTCGACGAAAACAGCCCTCTCCGCACCTCTGCTCAACGCCTCTATCCCCACCGCCCCCGAGCCAGCGAAGAGATCGCAGAACGACGCTCCTTCGATCGCTCCACCTATCGTATCGAATATGGAACCCCTTACGATCTGCGCAGTAGGCCTGAAGAGCGTCCCGTGTCCCACACGCAGATCTTTTCCCTTAAAACTGCCGGCAATGATTCTCATGACTCTTGAATATGCACTCCACCGGGCATTACTTCCATTGATTCTTCAGCATAAAATATTTAGGGTGAACGGGCAAGCAAAAAGCCCCGATGAGCGGTTATTTGGGATTCGCAGACACGTACGGGCAAAAAGAAACCCGGTGGCAGTGGCCTGCCACCGGGGGACGACGGTGAGTGGAGGGGGCAAGATTATTCCACTATCGTCGGAGTTACAAATATCACGAGTTCCTGTTTTTTGTCGGTCGACGAAGTAGACGAGAAGATACCGCCTATGATCGGTACATCCATGAGAAACGGTACGCCGCGCTTGAGATCGGTCTTGACCTTTTTGATCAATCCACCTATTACCGCCGTCTCACCGTTTCTCACTACGACACGAGTGTCGGCTTCACTCGTCGAGATGATCACACCGCCCTGAGCCGTCGACTCAGATTGAAGCTCGCTCACCTCAGGGTGAAGATCGAGCGTGATGGTCTTGTCGGCGTTCACATGCGGGATAACCTTCAGCATGATACCGATCTTCGTCAGCTCTGTGATAGGATTACCCGCCTCGTCGGCTACTATCAACGGAATCTCCTTACCCACGAGGATACTTGCCTCACGGTTGTCCATCGTCGTAATACGAGGATTTGAGATGATGTTCGCCTTGTTCGACTGCTCGAGCATGTCGAGTATCGCTGTTATCTCACCCCAGGAGCGGACGGTGCCAAACTTGAGTGACGCCGCTTTGAGCGAAATCACCGAATTCACATCGGCGCTACCCACCCCGTTGAATCCGGCAGCGTGGAGATTGAGAAGTCCCCAATTTATGCCCAGCTCTCTGGTCGCTTCAACATCTACCTCAGCCAGCTTGGCGTTTATGTCGACCTGATAGGTCTTCCTGTCGAGAGCCTTCACCATATCCTCTATCTTCTCTATATTCTGTTCGATGTCATTTACGATAAGTGCATTGCTCCCCTTATCGACATCGATCTTTCCTCTTGTACTCACAATGTTCTGAAGGGCGTCCTTTAACTCATCGGCATTGGAGTTGTTGACGAAGATAATCTTCGTGACGAGCGGAAGCAGATCTTCTTTTTTCCTCTCAGCCGTCTGAGCTGCGAGTTCTTCCTTCATCAGCCTCGACGCCTCAGCCACTCTGATCATTCCGTATTCTTCCCTATAGGCATATCCGTGGGCCTTGAGAATTATATCGAGAGCCTCTTCCCATGGAACATCCTTTATATGTACATAAACTTCGCCTTTGACGTCGGGCCCGTAGACAATATTCTTGCCGGCGAAATCCGAGATTGTCCTTAGCACTGTCTTGATGTCGGCACCCTGAGCATCGAGAGTAATCCTCTTGGGAGCAATACCGACACCTTCACCCGCTGCGGGTGTGCCGCCCGTATAGGTATCAGTCCAAGGTATGCCTTCATTGGCGTCTTCGATCTCACCGGGAGAGACTACATCGTTCTCATAAGCATTGCTCTGAAGGGTCTGAGTCTTCTTCGGAACTTCGTTGCCCGAATTGGTTTCCACGATCCATGGTGTATTCGAATACTTGTCTTCGACGCGCGTCACCTTGGATGTCTTTTCGTTCTCTCCGCTAGAAACCGCATCGATGACACCACTCTCGACCGAGCTCTTTTTCGTAGAATTCTCATGTTTTGCCGCAGGCTTTACGAGCGGAAGAACAGGTCCCATCGCTGCAAGATTAGATGCCCCGGTAGTCTTTGCCGAATTACTGGAGCGGCTCCCGGAACCTTCTTCATTTACCGCGTTTTCGGCACCGCTACCATCGCTCTTTTCGAAAACCAGCAGGGTCGGTCTATCCCCGCTCTTGTCAAATCTGTAACTGACATCCTTTTTCAGATCCAGAACAACCCTTGTCACCTTCAGAGGGTCATTTTCGAACTGACTCGTTCTCACCCTGTACGCGAGGGTGCTATTCAAATCCTTCTCTTGCCAGGGAACCAAATACTTAGCTCCAATGCAGTTGATTACGAGCCTTTCGGGGTCTGTCATCTTGAACAATGTGAATTCGACATCGCCGATCTTGTCAATCTCTACTCTAAGGCTATTGCCGTTGTCGAGAACCTTCACATCGTTAACGGCGTTGTCGACAGCCGAAGAGTTGGAGATGAATATCGGCACGATCAGTATCGACAAAACCACCAGAGCTAATCCACGGATTCCAGCCATCTCATACTCCTTTTTTATTACTATCCTCGAGTCGAAGCGTTATAGTGTTCGTCTGCCCGAAAACCGTAACCCTTGCAATGAGCGAACGGTCCCCAACAGAAACGATTTTACCGTTTTTAATCCTATCTCCCGCTTTCAGGATATACCCATAACCGTTTTGATCCTCCAGCATCGCCAATTTCTGATATCCTCCGGTCAGCACGCCTACCAACCGGACCTTATATATATCTATAAGATCGAGCTGATTTTCTGAATACTCTCCGACGATCAAACTCTGGAAGGGGTCCCTTCTATTGAATGCCCTGTAATAGTACTTCTTCTCTCTAAGCGTTGCTCCACTCTTGCCTGCTTTTTTCGTGTCGACCCCTTGAGCCCATACAGACGAAAACAACAGAAGGCAAGCCACGAGCCCCCAGAGCACCTTCCAGGTTTTACTAGGAACTCTTTTTATTGCTTTCATTGATGTTTTCACCACCTTCCACGAGCGTGTACGCCGTCAAAGTCATCTCTGCCTCTATCGTGTAACTGTGGGAAATTTTCTCCCTTTTGGTTTCTTTTGTGTTTACAGGAACGATGTGCAAATTGGAAACATTGATAATCCTGTCGAGATTCGCCACCTTGGAAAGAAATATCCCAAGCTGATGATACTGCCCCCTTATCTTCACTTGCACGGGATTCTCTACCAGAAATTCCCTTCGGACCGGGTCCTTTGGTTGAAAGAGAAGAAAATCGACTCCCGCCTGATTACCTACCTTTGTTACCTTTCTCAAAAGTTGCGCAACCTCTTTATCCTTAGGCAAAAGGTTCTGAGCGGCTACCCACTTGGCGTGCAGTCTGTTGTACTCAGCCTCCAGACGTGCGAGGTTGCCAACTGTCTTGCGTGCTTTCTCCAGCTCTGCACTCATCTTTTCGTATTCGGAGCTCAACGTTCGAATATGCGCCTGTTTCGGCTGATAGAAGAAAGGCAAGAACGAGGTGAAAAAGTAGATATACCCTATAAATGCGAGAAAGATACCGATGATCAACGATTTTTGTACCTGAGGATCTTTGAAATCCATGTCTCAGCCCTCACTTTTTATTGTGGCATAACGTTGGCACTCAGCTTGAACTTCATTACGTTTCTGTCTTTTATCTTGCCCCTCTGGGCAATGTTGAGATCAACCCTCGTAAAGAGTGGAGATTTCTCCAAATTTGTTATCATATCTGCAACTGTATAGTTGGAGAATGCAATCCCCTCTATATTCAGATTGTTCGGTGATATCTCGGTTACACCGGTCAGCCAGCAGTTTCTAGGTATTTTGATTCCAATGTCGTTAAGGAGCTTAACTCTGAAATACCTGTACCTGTCGAGGGAGGCTATGAGTTCGAGTCTTTTGTTGACTTCCTCCCGTTCTTTGGAGATCTTCTTGATCTTTGCGAGCTGCGGTGCCAGTTTTCTCGACTCTTCCTTGGCCACCTCGATCTTATTTTTGAGCGTACGTATCTTATGCTGTTGAACTATCCCGCTCGTGACGATCACTCCAAAGAAGATCACGACGCCCGCTACCAGATACATCGTAGACATCTCCGGCAGCTTGAACTCCTTTTTCTTCGCTCTCTCTTCAGGTGGTAACAAATTGATTTTAATCATTCTCTCCCCGCCTTTCTCAAAGCGAGACCAATACCCACGGTCAACAATGGAGATATTTTGTCTATTTCCTCTCCATATTCTCCAAACACGCTTTCGTCGAAGTCCAGATTCTCCAGAGGATTGTGAATCGAAAGATCGATTCCATGCCTCTCTTGAAGAATCTCTTTCAAGAACGGAATGTGTGAACCCCCGCCGCTAAGGATTAGTTCGTCAATATTCTCTGCATCCCCAGCGGCCTTGAGAAACGAAATGCTTCTCTCTATACCAAGGGATAGATCTTCGCTGGCGGCACGGATGATCTCTTTGATCTTATCTTCATCCCTCTCGCCCAGATTGCCGCGAATGATTTCCTGCCCATCTTCATAGCTTACATCCAGCTCCTTCTGGAGACTTTCGATGAACGTATTGCTTCCGATGCTTATATCCCTCGTAAAATGAGGGCAATCGTTCTGTACGATGTTAATATTTGTTACATCGTTGCCGATGTTCACCAACCCTATTACTCTCGATTTTACCTCTTCGTCGACTTCGCCGCGGTTCAGTTCGTAACAATTCTGCACGGCGAAGGAATCAACGTCTATTACCGACGGGACCAACCCGGCATCCTTTATCAAGTTTGCATGCGTGAGAACCATATCCTTCTTCGCCGCGACGAGAAGAACTTCCATCTGGTTGGCACCTATATCATCGTTCAAAATCTGGAAATCTAAACATACGTCGTCTATATCGAAAGGAACATGCTGCTCGGCTTCCCAGAAGATCGCCTCCTGGGCATCCTCCGGGGGCATCTTGTCCATAACGACCTTCTTGACGATAACGGCACGACCGGAAACAGCCGTCACGACCTCCTTGTTCGTTATACCGGCCAACTCCACACTCTCCCTTATCCCTTCGATCACAAGGTCGCGGTCCATTATCTCACCCTCGACAATCGCTTCAGGTAAAAGCTTCATCATACCGAACTTCGTTATTTTCGGCCTTGAACCGGAATGATCGATCTCTACGACCTTGATCAGGCTCGAACCTATATCCAACCCCACAGTCGAACCCTTCTTCTTGATGAAAGGAAGTGATATCATTATCTCACCAGCCTTTTCCTTGTGACAAAAACCAAAGTTATAGTCGTTTTAACCAGCTCTATCGCAATATCTTGTTACATCTTTCCCTGTGGGTCCTTATCCTCTCTCTCCATTTCCACGCAACAAATGTGCCAAAAGGCAAATTTGAGATAAGCTCCTAACCTATTGTTTTAATTGCCACTAAATACGCTATTATATTGGAGGAAAATACTGACTGGCTCAATCGCATTAAAATTGTGCAAAGTGAGAAACAAGGCGGGTCTCAGAATCGAGCAAAGTAATAGCGGAGAAATTGTTCGCCGAAGAAGAGGCAGATTGCTGCAGCAGGAGCGAGAAACGAGCCGAAGGCCACCATCGATTTGGCGTCTCCGCCTTTACGCATCAGGTAGATTCCATATACCGAACCGGTGAGAGAAGCTATCAGGATTACGGGCAGAAGCATCCTTACTCCAAGGAAAGCTCCTATCATGGCCATGAGTTTTACGTCTCCACCTCCCATACCATCGACGTGCCTTATCAGCTTGTAGAGGTATCCTATGAGAAAGAGGCCCCCTCCCCCGAGCAGGGCTCCGAGAGCGGCACTCGAAGGTGAACGCGCAGGACTGAGCAAACTCCAACCGATGCCGAGCAGTATGAATGGAAGACTTATTTGATCGGGAATAATTCTGTATCGCCAGTCTATCAATGTCACTGCTATAAGAGCCATCAGGAAGAGAAAAACGAAAAACGCATCGATCGAAATGTCGTAAACGGCAAACACACCGATTGCAGTAAGAGCACCAATCAATTCGATCAGAGGGTACTGGATCGAAATCTTCGCGCCGCACCCCCTGCATCTTCCCTTGAGAAAAATATAGCTGAATACAGGGATGTTTTCGTACCAGGGAAGCTGTCTTCTGCAGTTCGGGCAGAATGAACGGGGGCTCACAATCGAATAACCCTTCGGGAGTCTGTATATGACAACGTTTAGAAAACTGCCGAGGGAAAGACCGAAAAGTGCAACCAATATGTAAACCGCAATAATCATTTTCCGGTCGCTCCTTTTTCCCTCATTTCCTTGCTCAACTTGTCCACATAATGTCTCGCAAGTTCTCTTATATAACTGTTCCCCGACGTCCTTGCCAGATCTTCCCACATCGCGATGCTTTTTTCAAGATATCCTCCCCTGGCCGCGGCAAAGGCTGCAAAGCGCTTTGCTATCTCGTCCGAGCCTGGAATACGTGAAGCGAGTCTGAAATAACGGACCGCTTCTTTGTAGTTCCGCGAATAAACATAATTGAGAAACCCCATCTCGAACGGAAGCCACCAATCGCCTGGATTGTGATACATGCCTTTCTTGAGCACCGCCATTCCCTCATCGAAATATCCCAGGTCTTCGGCTATGATGAGTGCCCCGAACAGATATGCAAATGTAAAATGCGGGTCCAGCTCGGTCGTGACATTGACGAGGTGCTGGAAAAGGGCCAGATCGTTCTCACCTATCCGATACCCCCCGTAGTATTGGATCGTTTTGAACCAAACGAGATCCGCTGCCAGATCCCTGTAACCAAGAGACGCCTGTTTTAGAAACCTGCCCGAAGGCAAATAGAGCACCTCGAGTTTGTACTTTCTGTGCGCCAATGGTTCAACGAAGTGCCCCGCCTGAAAAAGGACAACCAATAGAAACAGCACAAATAGTGCTTCTGCTGTTCTTTTTTTCATCTTTCGACCGATCACCTCATTTCCCTTGACTTGAAAACAATGTACCCAAAGTAGATCAGTGCAACTGAGTATACGGCCGCATAAACAGTAGCCATTGTCAGGTCGCTCATGTTGAAGGGTAGATTGTGAACTGCCTCATGTCTCAGATTGAATACACTGAAATTCGGGAGCGTATAGTAGAACAGATCCATCAACCACCTCACCGATGAACCTCCGAACCTCTGAGCGAATGCTCTAAGGTCGCCGCTGAGGCTTCCAGCGACAAAGATACAGAAGCTGAAGAAAGACGTAAGAATTGGTGTGGTGAATGTGCTAAAAAACACCACAATTGCACTCATCAAGGTCATTTCTAAAATAGATAAATATATCGCAGCCAGGAGAACCCTGTTAGCCGACAGACCGCTGACATATATGATCGCAACAAATGCCAACGCCATGGCAAACATGAGCAAACCGATGGTTGAAACAATGCCGGAAAGTTTGCCGAGAAGATACTCGAACCTCGTCACCGGCCTCGTCAATACGAGATATATCGCCTTCTTGTCGATTTCCTTGTAAAGTAGAGTGCTTCCTACCAGAACCGATGCAATGACACCTATGATCGATATCGATGCCAGTCCGACATCGAG
>NATK01000125.1 GCA_002085285.1 Candidatus Latescibacteria bacterium 4484_7 | reverse complement strand
GTGAACTCGTCGAGCACGCGCTGCCGCCCCGCTGTTCCTAGAGAGTGTGCAAGCGCTTCGTCATCGAGGAGCCTGATCAGGGCATCTGCTATTTGCCCGGGGCTCTGCGGATCGACGAGGATGCCCGTACCCCCGTCGACTACCGCATCCTCGACACCGCCCGACCGACCGCCGACGACGGGCTTCTGCCAGTAGCCTGCCTCGAGAAAAACAATGCCGAATCCTTCGACGTCGTTGCCGATACGCCTCGAAGCCATAATGAAAATGTCGCACATACGATAGTGAAGCGAGAGCTCATCGTCCGAGACGAGCCCTACAAATCTGATGTTCTCCTCTACCCCGAGTTCACTCGCAAGAGCTTTCAATCGAGACTCCATCATACCCCTGCCGCCTATAACATAAACAGCTTCGGGGTGCCTTTCCAATACACGAGGCATTGCCCTAATAACCATGTCCTGCCCTTTGCGTTCGACGTGACGGGCGATCGTCATGATGACCTTCACCCGCGCTGCATTTGCGAGTATCGTCCTCATTAGGCTTCGGCAGAAAAACCTCTCCTCCCAGACGAAAAGCTCCATGCCATAGGTATACACCACATAGGGAATTCCGAAGAGTACGTATAGAATGTACGAGGTCACTCCGGAAGGAAGGATATAGCCGCTATGGGTAACGCCGATTCTTTTGCCCTTCATAGCCTCTGTGAGTTGACTAAGTGAGGCGTTGGTCATGGACGAATAATACCTGTACCTCAACGTCGCTAAGAGCACCCGGGTCATCCTGAAGAATCCCTTTAACCAACCGGAGCGCTTGGCTTGATAAGAGTCTCCGAATCTCTTGAGTATCTTTGCAATGGCACATATCACACCCTGTCTCGAACGCCCGGGTTGCATCCTCAAGATCTTCATCCTTTGCCCGCTGTCGAATTCCTCGACTCCGCGAACATTATCCGGCATTGGAGCAACGACGGTGAGATCGGTATTCCTCATACCCTCACATATACCGTAGAGGTACTGCTGGACACCACCCTCCACCGGGGGAAATGTATGGACAATGAATACGCAGGCGCCGGGTTCATTCACCGGATCATACCTCCACCGCCGCAACGATGCCTATGCCGCGGGTTCCTTCTCTGGGAAAAGTTTCTCGAGTTCCTCCCTGCTCGGCGGGGTGGTAAGAAGGCTCACTACGATCAGCGTCCCTACCGATATGATCAAAGCCGGATATATGATCGGTATGCCGAACGGGTCGCCGCCGGGCATCATGCGCTCGGGCAAAACGTATGTCATAATCTTGAGCCCTATGGTCACAACCGTTCCGCTCACGATACTCGTTATCCCGCCCGCTCTCGTGGCCCTCTTCCAGGCGAGCGCCGCTATGAGAGCCGGTGTTATCGCCACACCGTAGATCACATATGCGAAGTACGCCATCTGGAGCACCGATTGCAGCTTCCAGGCAAGGGCAAAGGCTATACCTCCGAGTATGACGACCCAGAGCCTCTGCATGAATACCATCGTGCTCTGCTTGGCATTCGGATTTATCATCCTCTGATAGACATCCCGCATGATGTTCGTCGTCGGCGAGAGGAGATAATTCATCCCCGTCGATATCACCACGACCACAGCAGCAGCAAGGAGCAGCACCCCCACAGGCGCCGGCACGAGGTACCTCGCCGCGAGCAGAACGAGCTTGCCCCCTTCCTTCTCGACATTCGGGTTTATCATGTGTCCGAGCTTCACCATCGAGAATACGGCAATCGCAACGACCGCCGTCTCGACGATCACCGTTCCTATCACCCAGAACACCACCGAAACCTTGGCATCTTTGGGCGTCTTTGCACTGTAGAACTTCTGATACATGCTCTGAACGCCCATTAGAAGCATAAATGTCGAAAGGGCGTAACCGAGGCCCTTGAGCACTGGGTGAGCCCCGAACCGGCTGTTAAAGACCTGAAAGAAATCGGGCGGAAGTGTCGCCCTCGCTGCGTGCCAGCCCCCGACTTTGAGATAGACGAACGGCAGCGAAATCAATACGGCAACGACTATTATGATCCCGTTTGGAAGATCGGTATAAGCGACGGCCATCATCCCAGCCAGCGCCGTAAAGAGCACTACGAAGACCGCTGAGATGATCATACCGAGGTGCTCAGAGATGGCGCCGTCCGTAATCACGTTGAGAATGAAGCCGCCTGCGACGAACTGGTAGCTCACGATTGCGACGAAACTGATTATAAGAGCTACCGCAGCTGCCAGTCGAGCCGCCTTGCCGTAGCGGACCTCCATTATGTCGCCTATCGTGTACTGACCGAAAGTTCTGATCTTGGCGGCGAGAAAGTATATGACGATGATTCCGAACCAGGCGCCTGCCGCCATCCAGAGGCTTGAAAAACCGGCCTTGTAAGCGTACTCGGCTCCTGCGATGAAGGTCCCCGAACCTATCCACGTGCATATCAGGGTAAACACCATGACCCAGACACTGAGACTTCGTCCCGCCACCATAAAGTCTTCCTGGTTCTTGACCTTCCTCGCCCTGTAGAAATTGAAACCCATAAGGACAAGGAGATAGGCCAGGATAATGTAGATATAGAAAGTCATCCAAAGCCCCCTTACGGAAAAAATCCTCTGCCATCAGACACGCGTTCAATCGACCTTTAATTTGATCAGCTCATCCTGCATGTCGCCATAGATGACGACTTCACCATCCTGCTTGATGAAACAGTCGATCTCTGTGCGCACGGCCATTTCGCCCTTGAGATATATCCCTGGCTCGATGGAAAAGCAGATGCCCGGGACGAGCAGACGCTCGTCCTTCGTCTCTAGATTGTCTATATTAACGCCGTTTCCGTGCACCTCTTCACCTATCGAATGGCCGGTACGGTGGATGAAGTAGTCTCCATAACCCGCCTCCCGCACGACGTTTCTACAGACGTCATCGACCTCCCAGCCGTGGCACGGCACTCCCTTAGCGAAGCGATCGCGCACGAAATCCACAGCGGCGTTGCGGGCATCTCTGACGACGTTGAATATCTCCACGTACTTCGCCGGCGGATCTTCTCCGACGTAGCCGCACCAGGTAATGTCGTAGAATATCGAGCCCGGCTCCTTGAGCTTCGCCCAGAGATCTATGAGTACAGTATCGCCCTTCTTGAATACGTACGAGCCTTCCTTCTTCGGCTCGAAGTGTGGATCGGCGGGATGTTCGTTTATCCCCACGATGGGAGGTTCGTTGTCGCAGGTGAGGCCCTCTTCGTCGTAACGCTTCATTATGAACTGCTGTACGTCGTACTCGGTCACCTCACGGCCCTCTCTCACCGCCTTGCCGATCTCTTCGAACGCCTCGTTCTTGATGCGCTGCATCTTTTCGCCGGCCTTCACATGACTGAGGCGGCCGGCCTCGTCTATGATCGCCTCGAACTGCTGCACTAGATCCGCCGACGAAACAACCTCATGCCCCAGACTCCTTATGAGCTCGACAACGCCCCCGTCGACGATGGAAACGTATGGAATATTGTTCAGCGGCGAATACTGCATTGCGATCGTCTTGGGCTCGCCGATCACCTCACGAAGCTTCTCGTGAAGTTCTTTCCACGAGAGATAGAACACCTTTTCGCCGGGGAGCTTATCGAGCCTGCTCGGTTCTACGCTCGAAACGAGGCGGATCGGATCGCCCACCGCCGGTATGTAGTAGAACCATCTACGCGATGTCATCTTCTCGAAATCGAGATCGAGAATTCGATATGCGAGATGGTCACGATTGTGAAAATCGTAGAAGAGCCAACCATCGATGCTCTTCTCCTTAAGCGCTGCCTGAATAGCCTTTACGTCCATCTTTCGCCTCCACTCTTACCCGGGTAACGTTTAATTGATCCTCAATGGAATGACTCTGCACACATTATCAAACGGACGAATGTCACTCTACTAAAAGCGTGCCACGAGGTAAATAAATTTCGATGCAAGATACGGGAACAGGAATAGGCAAGGTGACCCCCCTGCTAACAGGGGTTGGGATGTATCTTCCGTTTTCCTTTCCAAAGGAGAATCGCCAAGGTCCGAGATTCAATCTTTGGGTGCGGGATAGGTTTGAAGGTCAAGACTCGAATTTTCACCAGGAGGTGTCAGTCTCGGAAGCAAATGCGATAGCCATTATCACGCCCTCTATCATCGCTTATTTCGATTGCCATGTATGATCTTGTTCTACGACCGACTCTCGTCATTTCACTTCGGTTACCCTGAACCATCCGTTTTTTGACGATGCGCTGCGCTCGAGCCCTTTGTAGCCCTTTACGTTCCAGATATAGATCGTGCCGCCCTCGATACGGCTTCTCAAGGAATCTGGCACGGCCCACCACGGGTTTTCAACCTCCGGTGTTGAAACGACGCTCTCGAGGTCGGAGGTGAAAACATCGATCGCGAAATAATCCGCAGGCTCCTTTGCCCGCCATCTGAATGTGTCTGGCAGGCTCTTTAGCTCTCCAAGCGGTGCGACGAGTTCTATTGAAGATTTCTCAGCGGAAACGCCCCTCACAACGCCGCCGTTCTCGAGGAACTTCCCTCGAGGTGACCTCCCGATTGCGAGGAAAATCAATATCACAGCCACAAGAGCCGCGGCAGGGGCAAGCCAACCGCCGAGGGCATCTCTCCAGTAACGCCCATGTCCGGTGTCTGCGCCGGGACTCCCTTCAGCGCCGCTCAGAGCTGCAACCTCGCCGGGTCCACCCGCCTCGACTCTCTCCCGTTCTTCGAACAAAGCCTCCTCCCAATCGTCGAGCCTTCGAGACGCCTCGCCCCACCTCGCTTCTTTCTCGAGCTCTGCGTCTTTGTCCACCTCCCTGAACCTCGCCAGCATGGCGAGCTCCAGCCTGCACCTCGAGCATTCGTCGATATGGCCTCTCAAGCGGTTCTCTTCTTCGCTGCTCAACGAACCGTCGAGAAGGCTCTCGAGTTCCGATATGTCCAGATGCCTGTTCCAGCCGCTTTCAACCATCTTTCAGCCTCTCTACCATCTTCCTGAATTTCCTTCTGGCGCTCTGAATCAACGCCCTCGCGCCAGTGGCGTTCCTGCAGCCAAGCACCTTCGTTACTTCCTTCACGCTCAATGCATCTCTGTAGTGCAAAACGAAAGCATCAAGCTCTTCAGCGCTCATCCTCTCTCTGGCCATCTCGAGAATGCTTTCGACCCTTTTCATATCGAAAAACGAACTCCATTCTTCATGCCTCGCACCATCGAGTTCGTCCATAGGTTGCATTCTCTTGGACCAGATGTTCCTTTTTCTGTTCAACTCGTCGATGCAGCAATTTCTGGTTATCACATAAACCCACGTCGAAAAACTCGACTGCCCCTCGTACCCCTCAATGCCCCTGTAGAGCCTCAAAAAAACCTCCTGCGAAAGATCCACCGCGTCATCTACATTGTGTGTGTACCTGAAACACCAAAGGTAAACTCTCTTCTCGTACCTCTCGAAAAGCTCTTTGAACCAATCCTCCCTGAACTCCCTCGAGAGCTCGGCTGCGATTTCCTCATCGGAGAGATTTTCCAATTCTCCATTCAAGACGTTAGACCCCTGGATAACGGTTTTTGACACACCAAAATCCTGACAATCCACTCGCAATCAAGTTCGATCATACCTGATCATCAAAAATAGGAAAAGTGACGCAGCAAATAAAATAAAAACATAGAAAGCGTCACGAACCGAACCGGTTGAATGGCCGCCCGTCCTTGAGACTCCCGTGAGCATAGGATTCACTCCCGCTTCACCGATTAGAACGAATCCTCCCCAGACCGAAGGCCTCGATATTGCTCCACTCGATGCCGCCGCCTTGAGCTGAGCGAATCTCAACGCGTCGGCGAATCCGACCCCCTTTGCGACCTGTCTGTAGAAAAGATCCATAAAACGCGAGGCTTCGACGTCGGGAACGTCGAAGAGCGAGGCCAGCACGCAATTGGAACCGGCATAAATGAAGGCGTTGCCCAAACCTTCTATACCCATCCCGTTGGATACCGCCCCCTTCGCAGAGCGGCAGCCTGAAAGAACGACAAGGTCGGAGCGCACATCGAGCTCGAGTATTTCGCCCCACTGCACAATGCCGTCATCCGGGCCGTTGGTGGTCGTATCCCGGTTCATCACAATGAAAGACCTTCTCACGTCGTCTTCGCTGACATAGCAGTGCGATGCCATATGCAGTATCCTCGCCTTCGTCAGGGGAAATCTCTTGAAAGCGGTCTCCGTCGCCTCACTGCCGGTGAGGGCAAGCGAACGGGCAAAGATCCCCGCAACGTTTCTCGCCTCAATATCCGCATTCCTCAGCCTCTCCACAGGGGCAGCGGTGAAGGGGAAAAAGCGCTCTGCCCTATCCAGTTCTCGTTGATTCGTCCCCACACAACCGAAGGCTGCCATATCGAGCATGTCTTTCCTGCCATTGGCCTCGGCGACACGCTCCTCCTCCCGTTCTCTCAAGATGAGGAGGCTCTGAACCGACGGAACGAAATAGATCGCATGCTCTCTTACGAGGCATTTGCCGTTTTTCATCAGGATAGAAAACGGAACGTCCGACAGGCGCTTGTCGGGAATGATGATCAAATGTGCATGCGGGGATATCGAATCCGAGGCGGCTCCGATCAATTCATCGTACAGGCTCGATGCCGCCGCCTCGAAGATTTTGGAAGAAAAAGCGCCGCCTTCGGAAATCCCAACCGCCGAGGGGACATCTCTACGGGGCATGCGTCCATCGGACGATTCGGCCGGCGCCGGCAGCGAGAATCCCGAATCGAAGATCTCAAGAAAACGATCGATTTTTTTCTCGATCATCCTGCCGTCTTTCAATCTGAATAGCTCGAGCCCCTCTCTGTCGAGCAGAAAAAGGCATGAGAAACCATCGGAGAGAAAATACGAAAGCACAACCTCACCGGGACTTAGTTTCGACCGGGCTGCGTCTGGATCAAAGACATTCGCTCTGTCGATCCCTTTCGCTCTCACCTTAGCGGAAAGCCTCAACATCTCCAATTCCCTCTCGAGCCTCGCGATCTCCTCGTTCGTCCCTTCCCACTCCGCGGGGGAAAGGAAAGGACTCTGCAATCTCGATTGGAGAAGAGATATTCTGCCTCGAAGCTCTCTCCCGCGCGTATTTCTCTCCGCATGTGTCGTGCTCTGTGAAACTTCTCCCCGTGAGGCGGAAACGAGCAGCTCGATCGAAAGGCGTCTCTTCCTTTCAAGGTATGAAAAGGCCTTTGCTATTGCGGCGTCGTCTTTGCCCGACGCCCTGGGACCAGTCGATTCGAGGGCATACCGGATCGCCCTATCGAAAGCAAGAAGAGACGAAGCCATAAGCTCGGACTTGAGTTCTATCATCCCCATCCCATCCACCATGCCTTCTACGATCGACATCGCCCTTTCCTGGTAGGCGAGCGCCTCGGCCACATCTCCTCTCGAGTGGTATATTGCTCCGATGTCGCTCAGGGCCCTCCACTGGATCTCGGGAACCGATACTTCCCCGGCAATCTTCAGAGCTTCATCGAGACATGTCATCTTCTTCGCCTCGTTGACCTCGATCTTCGAAGCGAGGTATGCCAATCGCGCCTCGATATGCCTGCAGCGGTACTTTCGAGCAATATCTCGAGAGCTCGCCAGATATTCCCTTGCCTCCGAGATATGTCCCATCTCTACATACAGGGATGCGAGGTTCATGTTCGCCCACGCCACACCCACCGGAGATGACAGATCCCTGCTCAATCTGAGACACATCAAGTAGTAACCCTCGGCTGTACCGAACCGACCCGTCTTCGAATAGACCGAGCCCAGACCGCTTGCGGCCCTATATTGAAGTTCCCGGTCGTTCACTCTGACTGCGAGCTCGAAGGCCCTTTCGTAGTTCTCTTTCGATTTGTTCAGAGCTCCGAGGTAGTAGTACGCCGAACCTACCCCGAAGTAGGCCTTGCCAGCTCCCCGCCAATCCCCCAGATCTTCTGCAATCTTCAAGGCCTCGAAGTAACATGCCAATGACTTGCCGTATGCGCCCTCGATGTCATAAACCATGCCGAGCGAAGAAATGGCCCATACCGCACCGCGCCTGTCACCGAGCCTCCTCCTGATACGCAGGCATCTATCGTAGTCACGCTCCGCTGCGGACAGCATCCCCATGTTGTGCTCGCAGATCGCCCTACCGCCGACCGCCCATCCCAGCCCGTAATCACTCCCTATCTCTTCGTATTTCGCTATGCAGTAGCCATACCGCTCCAACGCCTTTTCATAATCGGCGTCCTCGAACAGTATATAGGCCACCCTAAGACTCGCACCGAGCTCTCCCCAGAGGTTTCCCTGCGCCCTGTGCGCAGATTCGGACAGGAGAAAATATTTCATCGCTTCATTGCGGTCTCCTTCAGCCTCGTATGAGGAACCCAGCCCATAGAAGATATTTCCCTCGAGCCACTTCATCCCGCACGATTCGGCATGAGATTTAGCCGCCAGCAGATGTCTTCGACCTTCCGCCCCGTTTGCCATTCCGATCTCGACCTGCCCGAGATTGTTCATCGCCGCAGTCATGCTCAGAGAGAAATGCAGCCCCTCAGCGATGGATGCAGCTTCTTCATAGACCGAACGCGCCCTGTCGAGAAGCTCGCGTTTTTCGAGGAGGCGCCCGTATCCAAGTAGCCCTCTCAGCCTTAGGGCGTTCATCCCATTCGCCGCACACTCCTCCATAACGAAGCGATATAGCGAATCGGCTTCTTCAAGCCTGTCGCATGAATTGAGGCACTCGGCCTCGGCCAGATTGCACTCGAGCTCGAGCCTCAGAATGCCGGATTCACGCCCGCCAGTCGCGCTTGCCGAGCCCCCAAGTGCGCAGCGAGCCGCAACGACTGCAACAAACATCTTCAACCTATCCACATCCTTTGCGGCTTCATCGAATCTGGCAAGCGAGAGCTCACAGGAGACGAGAGGCAGGATCGAAAATACGGCGGACAGCGTGTCCCGCGCCTGAAGGAACTTGCCTGCTGCGCTCCCGAGCTTCTCGGCCGCTTTGGCGAAATCCCTCTTCGACAGCGAAATCTCTCCAAGGAAA
>NATK01000124.1 GCA_002085285.1 Candidatus Latescibacteria bacterium 4484_7 | reverse complement strand
TCTGCGGCGCTCCCGTCATCGCGGAAGGGGCATACCACTTCTGCACGGGTGGCCTATCCTGCGAGGCTCAGCTAAAGAGGGGTATCGAGCACTTTGCCTCAAAGGGCGCCTTCGATATAGACGGGCTCGGCACGAAGACGGTCGAAGCGATGGTCGATCGAGGTCTGATAACAAGCGTAGCCGACCTCTTCCGCCTCAAGAAGGATGATCTCCTCACGCTCGAAGGGTTCGCCGACAGATCGGCCGAAAAGCTCCTTGAATCGATCGAGCGCTCCAAGGAGATCACTCTGGCACGCTTCATCTATTCCATTGGAATCAGAAATGTCGGCGAGCACGTCTCAAAACTCCTCGCCGATCACTTCGGCGCCATAGAACGACTCATGAACGCAACCGAGGAGGAGCTGACAAAGCTTGGCGAGATAGGGCCCGAGGTTTCAAGAAGCATCGTCACTTTCTTTGCCGAAGAAAGAAACAGAAGGCTCATCGACGAACTGCTGCAACTCGGAGTCAGGATAAAGCCGCCCGCAAAGACAGCAGGCCCAATGCCTCTCGAAGGAAAGATATTCGTATTTACAGGCTCCCTCGATGGCTTCTCGCGAAGTGAGGCAAAGCAGTTAGTCGAATCGCTCGGAGCAAGGGTCGCCTCGAGCGTGAGCAAAAACACCGACTACGTAGTCGCCGGCGCGGACCCCGGTTCGAAGTACGAAAGGGCGAAGGCGCTCGGCGTTGCTATAATCGACGAGGTGGAATTCAGAAAGCTCGTCGGCAAGTAATTCTCCCCGTTTTCACAGAATAGAAAAAGCGCCGGGCCTGAAGCGAGAGGCTCAGACCCGGCACCCTGCATTCTACATTTTCGATCGAGCTTATACGACACCCTGATCGATCATCGCATCGGCAACCTTGATGAATCCGGCGATGTTCGCACCCTTCACGTAGTTTACGAACTTGCCCTCCTTGCCGTGCTTGACACACTGGTTGTGTATCGCCTTCATGATATCGTTGAGTCTCGAATCGACCTCTTCTCTCGTCCAGCTGAGACGCAGGCTGTTCTGGCTCATCTCGAGCCCGCTCACCGCGACGCCGCCTGCATTGGCAGCTTTGCCCGGACCATAGAGGATCTTGGCATCGAGGAATACATCGACCGCTTCCGGAGTGCTCGGCATGTTGGCACCCTCAACGACGCACATTACGCCGTTTTTCACAAGCGCCTTTGCATCCTTGCCGCTGATCTCGTTCTGTGTCGCACTCGGGATAGCAATATCGCACTTGATCCCCCAAGGACGCTTGCCCTCGAAGTACTTGACGCCAAACTTCTTGGCGTACTCCTTGATCCTGCCGCGCTTGACGTTCTTGAGCTCCTTTACCCATGCGAGCTTCTTCTCGTCGATTCCGTCCGGATCGTATATTGTTCCGTTTGAATCGGACAACGTAACGACTTTGGCGCCGAGCTGGTTGCACTTCTCAACGGCGTGCTGGGCGACATTGCCGGAACCGGAAACGGTCACGACCTTGCCTTCCATCGACTCGCCGCGGGTCTTGAGCATCTCTTCGGCAAAATAAACGGCACCGTATCCGGTCGCCTCCGGTCTGATGAGGCTTCCGCCCCAATTCAGACCCTTGCCCGTGAGAACACCCGTGAACTCGTCACGAATCCTCTTGTACTGACCAAAGAGGTAGCCGATCTCCCTGCCGCCGACTCCTATGTCACCTGCCGGGACATCGGTATCGGGACCGATGTGCCTCGAGAGCTCTGTCATGAAAGACTGGCAGAAACGCATGACTTCCATATCTGACTTGCCCTTGGGGTCGAAATCCGAACCACCCTTGCCGCCGCCCATGGGGAGCGTGGTGAGGGCGTTCTTGAAAACCTGCTCGAAGGCAAGGAACTTGAGGATGCTCAAGTTTACCGTCGGATGAAAACGAAGACCTCCCTTGTAGGGACCTATCGCACTGTTCATCTCTATACGATAGCCCCTGTTCACATGAATCTCGCCCTTGTCGTCGACCCAGGGCACTCTGAACATGATGACCCTTTCAGGCTCGACGATCCGCTCGAGAATCCTCTGATCCTGATATTTGCGGTTCTTTCTGACAAAGGGCATGATTGACAGCATGACCTCTTCAACAGCCTGATGGAATTCCGGCTGGTTGGGGTCACGCGACTTTACCTTCTCCATGAAGGCTTCAACGGCGCTCGACATACCCGCCTCCTTTTAAGGATGACAAGACCGAAGAAGGTTCCTTTCGGGCTTCTTCCAAAGACCAATTTATAAATTCGATAAGCTTTCAAACATCATGGTAAAATATAGATATATCACATTTTCAGTCAAGCCGTTTTTTATAATTTCTCAATTATTCCTATAAAATTAATCTTGCAATTACACTATAGTTTAATTTTATAATATCGCTAAGCTGTGTGGGTTGAGAAAAAGAACCGCGGAGAGGAAGCAAAGCCCATGAAGGTAGTCAAAAAACGGTTGAAAATATTGATAGTTAAGTTATATTAGAAATTAATTGTTCGCTTTTTAACTTTTGCCGCAAAGGGCCATAACAGAGGGGGACAAATGTTAATCGGTGTACCAAAAGAGATAAAGGAAGACGAATACAGGGTCAGTCTTCTTCCGGTCGGCGTGGAGACATTGAAGAAGCACGGTCACAAGGTGCTCGTTGAGAAGGGTGCCGGACTCGGCAGCGGGATCACGGACGCAGAGTACAGAGCTGCCGGCGCTACGATCATTCCCACCGCGAAGGATGTCTTTCGCAGAGCCGACATGATCATAAAGGTCAAGGAACCCCAGCCCAAAGAGATCCGCATGATCAGGAAGGACCAGGTCATTTTTACATACTTCCACTTCGCCGCCAATCGTTCCCTCACAGAGGGCATGATGAGGAGCGGCGCCGTTTGCATAGCTTACGAGACAATGGAAGAAGAAGACCATACGCTTCCGCTCCTTACTCCAATGAGCGAAGTTGCGGGCAGGATGGCGGTTCAGGAAGGCGCCAAGTACCTCGAGAGACCTCTCGGTGGCAGAGGGATCCTCCTCGGCGGTGTCCCGGGCGTAGAGCCTGCCAACGTGGTGATACTCGGAGGCGGGGTGGTCGGAACCAACGCTGCAAAGATAGCCGCCGGCATGGGCGCCAATGTTACCATACTCGACATAGATCTCGAGAGGCTTCGCTACCTCGACGATGTTCTTCCGCCAAACGTTACGCTGCTGAAGTCGAATCAGGAACACATTCGCAGAATGGTCGCCCAGGCCGATCTTCTCATAGGTGCCGTCCTCATCAAGGGCGCCAAGGCCCCCAGGCTCGTCACGAAGAAAATGATCAAAACGATGAAGAAGGGTGCCGTAGTCGTCGATGTGGCAGTGGATCAGGGCGGGTGCATCGAGACGATAAGGCCTACGACGCATTCCAACCCGACATATGTCGTGAACGGCGTCATCCATTACGGCGTTGCCAACATGCCCGGAGCGGTATCGAGGACATCCACATACGCTCTCACCAACGCGACGCTTCCGTATGCAGTGTTGATAGCGGACAAGGGCTATGTCGAAGCGGCAAAGACGAGCAAGGCAGTGTGGTCAGGTGTGAACATCCTCAAGGGCAAGGTGACAGACAAAGCCGTAGCCAAGGCTTTCAGGATGAAATATACGCCCCTTGAAGAGCTGATATAATAAAATATTTCACCGTCACCTTTTTATCAACTCAATCATCTCGCGAACCGCTCTTTCTATGCCTACGAAGACGGAACGGGCGATGATGCTGTGTCCTATGTTGAGTTCTTCTATTTCCTCTATCTCGACGATCGGCAATACGTTGTGATATGTCAGGCCGTGCCCTGCGTGAACATGCAGACCGTACTTCGCCGCGGTGATCGAGGCATCGCGGATCGTCCTCAGGGCGTTATCCTTCTCGCTCTTCGCGGCATTCGCATACTCGCCCGTATGAATCTCGATCGCGTCGAAACCTATGCGGGCAGCCTCTTTTATCTGGGCTGTGTCCGGGTTGATGAACGCCGCCACCCTGATCCCGCCGTTCTGGAGAGCCTTGACGACAGGTGCCACACGATCGGTGAGCCTTACGAGGTCGAGGCCGCCCTCGGTTGTCAGCTCCTCCCTGCGTTCCGGCACGAGCGTCACTGAATCGGGGTGCAATGCGAGCGCTATCTCCTGCATCTCCGGCGTCGCCGCCATCTCCATGTTGACCATCGTCTGAGCCATCTCGCTAATAATTCTCGCATCCCTGTTCTGGATGTGCCGTCTGTCTTCCCGCAGGTGGAACGTTATCTGGTCCGCCCCTCCCTGTTCAGCCAGCATCGCAGCCGTTACGGGATCAGGTTCGGTCGTCTTCCGCGCCTCACGCAGCGTCGCAACATGATCGACGTTTACTCCCAATCTCATTCTTTTCAACCTTCTCCTCCTTTGTTCAGCATTTCACCAATGATTCAACGTACATTTTTAAGCGACGTGTCAAAGAAACGAAACTCCCTCTTCGTCGCCCGCCATTCCTTTCTGCCAATTTGCAATCCATTCCCGCATCGATCCTTCTTATGGCTTCACTATCCGATCCTCGCCGGTTCATTTTTTCATTCTCTTTATCGCCCTCGGATTCATCTTCAAGAGCTTCGAAACCTCTATCAGCTCAATCCCACGCTTCGATGCCTCCGACTTGAGCCAGCGCAGGTCCTCCAGCGAACTGCGCTTCACATGCATTATGCCTATAGCATAACCCCTCCTCGAGGCAATTGAAAGCAGCCTGTTCATCGCCTTTTTCGTATCCTCTCCCCTGTTGTCTATGAAAAGCTCGTTGCGCATGCATGGAACGCCGATTTTCTCCGCAACGGAGCAGGCGATCGACTTCGATGAGGTCATGCTGTCTATGAAGAAGAGGCCGTGCTTTTTGCAGACCTCGAGCACCTCGCGCATCAACCTTCCGTCCGCCGTCGCCTTTGAGCCCATGTGGTTGTTCATTCCCACGGCCCCGGGCACCGACTTGAGGGCGCCCTCCACAAAGGATTGCACCTCTCTCGGGCTCATGGACACCTTCAGCATGGGAGTGTTCCCGTAGCCGTTCTTCTCGGGCTCCATCGGCATGTGGCAGAGAAACTCCCTGCCCGACTTCGCAGCCTCATGGGCAATCCTGGTCGAAAACTTGAGGCGGGGGATGATCGTTATCGTAATCGGCGCGTCCATACTGA
>NATK01000123.1 GCA_002085285.1 Candidatus Latescibacteria bacterium 4484_7 | reverse complement strand
CGAGGGCATACGAGGTGTTGGAGAGTGCATTGAAAGGCGCGAAGGATCAATTGAAGCCGGCGGTGCTATATTGGATGATACAGAACTGTTCTAGAAGCAAACGGAGAGCGTCACTGACCGAAGAGCTCATATGCGATTTTCCCGGTACGATTTACGCAGCGGCTGTCACCGGCAGAATGCCGAGACTTGCCAGGAGATATTCGGAGCCAATCGGACGAAGCCGATGAGCTGGGGATGTACATGATAGACAAGTTCAATGGAGACGATTCGGTCGTTTGGGAACTGTACAACCTCGGGAGGAACAATGGAATGGTACATCTTGCACTCAAAGCCCTTGATGCTCTATCCTGTCCGCGAGGCACACCGACAGAGTTGTGGTATCCAGCCCCTTACATAGACTATGTCGAACGTTTTTCCAGACGTTGGCATATATCGTCCGCTCTTGTACTCAGTGTCATTAGAGAAGAGAGCGCTTTCGATCGCAATGCTCTTTCAAGGGTAGGTGCATGCGGCCTCATGCAGCTCATGCCGAGTACCGCAAGATGGATAGTGCCCAAATTGAGGCACGAGGGGGCAAGGAGTACGGACTTGTTCGACAGCAGTCTAAATATCGAAGCGGGCACATGGTACCTTTCGAGATTGATAAGAATCTCCAATGGCTCTTATCTTGCTGCTGTAGCTGGTTACAATGCTGGCAGCTCCAGAATGAAGCGCTGGAGAAGAAGGTTTCGTCCGGAGACAAACCCACTTCTTTCGCTCGAGTTGATCGGCCCACGTGAGACGAGGTCCTTTGCAAGGAGGGTCTTGAATTCTTTCGTCGTTTATTCGGATCTCGGAACGCCGGATATGATAGGTGATAGATGAAGGTAAAGGAGTACATATTCCTCTTTCTTCTGGCGCTGTTTTTGTTGCCGCTTGCGGCTGGAGGCTCTATGCACGGCACTACACTCGTCAATCCTCCATGGAGTCACTGTCTCGGTCTTCATAGAGTGACTCAATTTCACCTCGATATATATTCCGGTTATAGAGACAAGTTCGATGATCCGAAGGGTCTGTTCTGTACGAAGCTGAAGAGCAAGGACGATCCAAAAAAGGAAAGCGACGACGACGAATTGACCGTCTATGGGTTGAACAGCGGAAAAAGCGAAATAATCTACAACAAGAGCCTTACTTCCATAGGTATCGTAGGAGGTCTCGGGCGCGGATTGAAACAGTTCGATCATCCGGTTTCTCTTACAGGCGATTCCGACGGCAATCTCTTCGTTGCTGACACCGGCAACGATAGAATCGTTCATCTGAGATATGGGGACGACGAATTAATCGGTGTAAAGGAGATTGTTCTCGGTAAGAAAAAGGGGTTCGAGCACCCTACGGGTATTTCGCTTAGTGGAGGTAAGCTCTATGTAGCAGATAGGGACAACAACAGACTCGTAGTACTCACTGAAGAAGGCGAATTCTTGCGTGAGATTATTCCTTCCCATGGAACAGACAGGTTGTACAAGCCTTATACGGTCGCTGCAATATCCGAAGGGGATGGTTGGTGCTACTATAGAGACTACTATATCGCTGTAGTCGACAGCCTTGGTCAAAGGCTGTGGAAGTTGACATTAGAAGGAGAACCGGTCAGGGTGGTTCATTACTCTTCGGTGTATCATGGAGGTGCATTTGGGCATGTAGCGATAGATTATTACGGCAACGTTTATGTGACGGACAGAGAGAACGGGGCAATCCACAAGTTCGATAGGTTTCTCAACTACGTCGTCTCGATAAGGGGTTCGGATCTCGATCAGCCAAGGGGTATAACGATTTACAGAAGATTCGGTCAGATTTTTGTTTCTGAGAGAAGTGGTGCGCAGTATTTCTGGGTTGGTACCGATGTCACACGGTTCGAAGCTGACAGCCTGCGTTATTATCCCGACAAAGAAAAGGGATCGATAGATGTTTCTTTTCTGCTAACAGAGCATTCCGACATATCCATCGAGCTTGTAAGTGACGACTCGAAGATCCGAATACCTGTTCTCGTAGATTATGTCCTGCCCCTTGGGCATGTTCATAAGCGTATATACTTCAATATCCCTCATAACACGGATTTCGCAAATTGCAAATACGTGGTGAAACTTAAGGCGGTCCCCACATATTCTTCGAGGGCGTACCATTCCTCGGAAAGGCTTAGCAGGAAACTCAATCCCACTACAATGTGAGAAGCTCGAGAAGTATCGAGATTTGGCCTGCATATTGCTAATTTTGTCTTTGAGAGTTTCGAAGTGCCACATTAAATAGACGAGGTAGAAGAGAATGTTTATAAATAGATTTTCAACGTTTCTACCTAGGGGAAGAGTCAAGAAGGCGTTGGAGTTCTTCAACTCCGGAAGGTACGGGAAGGCGAGCAGAGAATTCGAGAGGTATCTCGAATCTGTGAACGAAGCACAGAACGAGAAATCCTTCGAAATGGTCAGGATGTATTTTGTAGAATCTCTCATCGGGTATTCGAGGGAATTGGCCGATAGAGGTCAATACGAAGAAGCAGCGAGGCAACTCGAGACAGCGATCAAGTATCAGCCGAAGTATGCGGACGTTCATTATTTTCTCGGTTCATTGTACGAGGAGCTTTCGAGGTCGGAAGATGCAGCTCGTTGTTATGAAAGGGCCCTTGATATAAACCCCAAATTCTTCAAGGCGAGGGTAAGGCTTGCGAGGAGAAGTTACAGAAATGATGATATCGAAAACGCCGTCATAGAGCTCGAAAATTGTATCAAGTCCGCTCCAACGTTCTTCGTGGGCGATTTGAAGCGTCTTGTGACCTCGGTAAAGAAACACGATTCCAGCGAAGAGATAGAGGAAACGTTCGAACATTTGCTTGAAGAAGTTCCTATATCTTCAGAGGTGAGCAAACAAATAGCGATAGAGCATATTCAGAACGGCGATTATGACGCTGCGATCAACGAGCTGAAGAAGGCCTTGTCTTCGAGCCCCGATTTCCCGGATCTGAGGAATCTTCTTGGGATTGCATTTGCGAATAAGGGCATGACAGATGATGCGATCATGGAATTCAAGGCTGCATTGAAGATTCATCCCGACTATCTAAAGGCGCGATTGAATATAGCTCTGGCATTCTACGAGAAGGGTGCCTTCGATGAGGCGATCGAGAACGTACAGTGGGTTTTGAAGCTCGATCCTGACAACGAGCTTGCAAAGAATTTGATGAACGAACTGGAGCCGGTACATAAGAGGTAAGGTAAGTGGAAAAGGAATATTACTCCATACTCGAAGTATGGCCGACGTCTTCGATCGACGAGATTAAGCGGAGTTATTTTCGTCTGGCCAAGCTCTATCACCCGGATGTGGCGGGAGATACCGACGAGAATAAGGAGAAATTCAAGCTGATAAATGAAGCATTCGCCGTTTTGAGCGATCCTCAAAAGAGGCAGCTTTACGATGAATCTTTGAGGTCAAGCAAGTCAAATTCAAAAGGTGCCTCTGCTCTCAAAGAAAGCGACAAGCGTTCCGCTTCTCTGGCTTTTACTCAGGCTAAGGAAGCAATAAGAGCCGGAAGGTACGATAAAGCGGTGCTGCTGTTAAAAACGGCCCTCAAGTACGATCCGGACAACCCGGCATACAACAGTTGGTACGGTTTTTCTCTTGCTATGTTGAGCACGAGGCTTCACGAGGCAAGAGACGCTTGTAAAAAGGCTGTTCAGATGGAATTTTACAATCCAGACTATCATGCAAATCTGGGGTTCGTTTACTTCAGGGCGGGGATAAAGAGTGTGGCCATGATGCATTTCAAGGAAGCCCTCAAGTGGGATCCTGAAAATCCTATAGCTAAGAGATTCGTATCCTTGACTGCTGAAGATGGCATCGAGGAAGAAGGACCGATAGACAGGGCGGTTGGTTTCTTCAAGATGGTGGCATTCGTATGTTTTGGCAGTCACGGAAAAGACGATTCACTCGTCTATCATGAAGAACCGAGAAAGGACAGCGGTGAGGAGTTCTTCGTACTCTTCTCTTCGAGTAAAGGGTATGCCACCGAGGAGATGCGAAGGCTATTCAGAACGACGGTTTCACTTTCGAGGCTCGGCTCGGGTAAACAGTACTTCTTGAATTTGCTCGAGAGGTACAGGGAACAAATACCCGAAGACAGGCTCGATAGCTTTTTCGAATACTGCATGATTTCCGTCATGATGAGGAGGGGCAAGGATCTGTATCTATTCCGAACGAAGGATTCGGACGTCATTTACTGGGACAAGGGGAGTGTTATAGATATTTCTCGCGGTTTACCCTCGAGCTTCTCGGATATCCCTTTATCGGACGGTATGAAGCAGGGCGAGCTTTTCGAAACCGGAATCGAAGAGCGTCTCGTTTTGAACCGCGGTCAGCTTTGGCAAGGGGCCCACACGATTGTAGTGGTGCCATCAAAGGAATTCTTCGAGAGATACAGGGAGGGGATCATAGACAAGGTATTCTTTCCCGATTTCGGCGAGAGAGAGATGGTATCGGAGATAGACATTGATGCCGGGCAATCGTTCTGCGGCCTGCACTGGAGACTCGGAACGGTTGTTAGAAAAGAGAAAGAGGTTCGTTCACATGGTGCAGCAAGAAAAGTCTCGGTACCTGCCCTCATTGGAATCATTACGGCTGCGGTTGCATTCGCAATCTTCTTTGGACCGATGGGGGAAAAAAGCGTTCAAAAAATGCCTTCTTCGCAAAAAGCATTGCTGGTGGCCGATGACGATTCGGTGAGTGCCAGAGCTTTAAACGAGGGCGATAAGGCAGATAAGAATGAGCTGAAGAGGTCGATCGAAAAATCCGAACCCGAAGACAACGGTAGGGACGTCTCCGGAAAAATACCAGAGGCATCGAATAAGACGACTCGCTCTCCGCAGGTCGTGTCTTTGAAAAGGGCATGGAGTCATAGATTCAAAAGAGCTGTTACATCCACACCTGTTTATTCGAACGGAGGAATTGTCTTCGGGTGCAGAGATGGTTATCTGTACAGTTTTTCTGCAAAGGGATCGATGAGATGGAAATACTTCTCCGGTGCAGGGATTGGTGCAACCCCTGTTTGCAGCGAGGGGAAGGTCGTTTGTGCAAACTACAAGGGGAGGATATTCGCCCTCGAGGAAGATTCGGGGAGGCTCATATGGAAATACGAATCTGGAAGCAAGATAGTCAGTTCACCACGAATCCACGATGACATGGTGATCGTGGGAACAATGGACGGCAGGGTAATATCGCTGAGATTCAAGAACGGCAGGCGGCTTTGGGAGAAACGTGTCGGCTCGGGAGTATGGGGGACTGTATATGCGGGTCCTGGCTACTTGATGGTACCGACGACAGAAGGTTCTCTCGTAAAGATGAACTACGGAGGAGATTTTCTCTGGAAGATAAGTTTGGGAAAGGGAATCCTTTCAAGCCCATTATGCATAGAGGACAAAGGCCTCGTTGTTTTCGGGTGCAAGGACAGGTACGTTTACGGTTTCTCGATAAAGAACGGAGCCTTCAGGTGGAAGGTGTTGACGGCCGGTGAAGTGAATGCTCCCCCTGTGTATTGCGATAGCTTGATATTCGTTGGTTCTAAAGACAGAAACCTTTATGCAATAGAACAGAACGGCAAGGTGAGGTGGAAGACCAATCTCAACGGCTCGATTCTTTCAAGGCCTCTGTGTGCAGCAGGGAAAGTGTTCGTTACGACGTACGGGGCTAGGCTCTATGCCCTCGGAGCGAAAAGCGGCAGGAAAATCGATTTCTTCAAGGCCTCTTCTCCGATTTACTCTTCCTGTGCCGCAGTGGGCAGCAGGCTTTTCTTCGGGTCGAACGGAGGGGTTCTTTACGGTGTAGATGCCTTCGGCCCCTGATTTTCACTATGTCGTCGTCAAAGAACATTTCGATGGGAATCCATAATTAAACCACTGGTTCTTTGCATTAATCACGAAAAAATAATAAATTATCATTAATGAAAATGATGTATAATATTACCATAGATATTTTACGGAGGTTTATTTGGTGTTTCAGGGATTGATAAAAAAGCTGTTCGGAGATCGCAAGACGAGGTTGATGAAGAAGCTCGCTCCGGAGATTGCAGAGGTCAAGGAGTGGGCGGATAGATTCAAGGATCTCAAAGACGAAGATTTTCCAAAGAAGACCGAGGAGTTCGTTAAGAGGGTCACGGAAGGTGAGACTCTCGATGACTTAATGACAGAGGCGTTCGGCCTCGTATACGAGACATGTCGAAGGCTCGTCGGTAAAAGCTGGGATGTCGTCGGGCACAGTGTGACCTGGCAGATGGTTCCCTTCGACGTTCAGATTGCAGGTGCCATAGTTCTTCATCAAGGATCTATCGCCGAGATGGCTACAGGCGAAGGAAAAACGCTTGTTGCGAGCATGCCCCTATATTTGAATGCCCTTGCCAAGAAAGGCGTCCATCTCGTTACTGTCAACGATTACCTGGCGAGGAGGGATTCGGAGTGGATGGGGAAGATATATGAATTTCTCGGTCTCACCGTTGGATATCTTCAGAATGACATGTCGCCCGAGGAAAGAAAAAGAGTGTACGACTGCGACATCACCTATGGGACGAACAACGAATTCGGCTTTGACTACCTGAGAGACAACATGAAGATGTCCAAGGACCAGCAGGTTCAGCGCGGGCACTTCTATGCGATCGTGGACGAGGTGGATAGTGTGTTGATAGACGAGGCCAGGACGCCTCTCATTATATCGGGTCCCGTCTCGGGTTCTTCAAAAGATGATCATTTCGCATATCTAAGAAACAAGGTGGAAGGACTGGTCAGGAAGCAGAAGAGGATGATCAACGATTTGATGACCGAGGTGGAGAAGGAGCTGCAGAACGGTGATGAGGTGAGCGACGAAATAGGCGTCAAGCTGCTTCTGGCGAGAAGGGGGGATCCGAAGAACAAACGTTTCATGAAGATAAGAAAGGGGCCTGGACTCGAAAAACTTATGTTGAGTGTCGAAGCAGACTTCATGAGGGAGAAGAGGCTTCACGAGCTGGACGAGGAGCTTTATTTCGTCATCGATGAAAAGGCAAACACGATAGATTTGACGGAAAAAGGCAGGCAGAATCTATCGCCCGAGGATCAAGAGCTCTTCGTGCTGCCCGATCTGAGCATCCAGGTGAAAAGGATCGAGGAAGATCCTTCACTTTCACCAAAGGAAAAGATAAAGAAAAAAGACGCCGCATATCGTAAGTATGCCGAAAAAAGCGAGATCATACACAGCTTTTCCCAGCTTCTCAAGGCGTACACACTTTTCGAGAAAGACGTTGACTATGTCGTGCAGGACGGCAGGGTCGTAATCGTGGACGAATTCACCGGGCGACTCATGCCGGGCAGGCGGTTCAGCGAAGGGCTCCATCAGGCCCTCGAAGCCAAGGAAAGGGTGAAGATAGAAGGCGAAACGCAGACATTGGCCACCATCACACTTCAGAACTACTTTAGAATGTATGAGAAGCTCGCTGGAATGACAGGTACGGCGGCAACCGAGGAAGAAGAATTTCACAAGATATACAACCTCGAGGTCCATGTAATTCCGACGAACAAGCCCGTTAGGAGAATCGACTACGACGATGTGATATTCAGGACCAAAAGGGAAAAATACAGAGCGATCATACAGGAGGTGAAACGCCTTAATGAGAGAAAGCTTCCGGTTCTCGTAGGTACGGTATCCGTAGAGGTTTCCGAAACATTGAGCAGGATGCTAAAACGCGAAGGCATCCCGCACAATGTATTGAATGCGAAGCATCATCAGAGAGAGGCGGAGATTGTCGCTCATGCCGGCGAACCCGGTGCGGTCACCATTGCAACGAACATGGCGGGAAGAGGTACCGATATCAAGTTGGGTGAAGGAGTTGTAAATTGTGAAATGTGCTGCATAAATTGTGAGACTCCCGAGGAATGCGAAAATTGCGGCAGGGAGGGGATAGATGTAAACGAGTGTTACAGAGATGTCCCCTGTGGTCTCCACATAATTGGCACCGAGAGACACGAGAGCAGGCGGATAGACAGACAGTTGAGGGGTCGTTCAGGACGGCAGGGAGATCCTGGTTCATCGCGTTTCTTCCTCTCGCTGGAGGATGATCTGATGAGACTCTTCGGCTCGGAGAGGATCTCTTCGATCATGGATCGGCTCGGCATCGAAGATGGCGAGGTGATCACACATTCGTTCATAACGAAGGCGATCGAGAACGCTCAGAAGAAGGTCGAGATGTACAACTTCGGCATCAGAAAACGTCTTCTCGAGTACGACGATGTGATGAACAAGCAGCGCGAGGTTATATATGGACGAAGGAACGCTATCCTCGAGGCGGAGAACTTAGATGAGATAGTTCATCAGTTGATCGAAGATTATCTCGATGGTCTCCTCGAGAAATATGCCGCCGAATCACTATCTCCGGAGGAATGGGATCTGGATGGAGCCGCGGCCGAGCTGGAGGGCGTTTTTCTCGTGTCCTTCGATCTCGATGAAATAAAAGGAGAGAAAAAGCTCGATCTCGACAGGGTGTATGATTATTTCAAGGAAAAGGCATTCGATGCCTACGAGCTGAGAAAATCGATAATTCCCGAGGACCTCCTGAAAGAGTTGACCCGATACATAATGCTGCAGAGCATCGACGAAAAGTGGATGGATCATCTCTATGAACTCGATAACCTGAAGGAGGGTATCTATCTTCGTTCGTACGCTCAGAAGGATCCTCTCGTCGAATACAAGCAGGAGGCGTTCGAACTCTTCAGAGATATGGTGGACGACATAGACAGATCGATCCTCTGGGCACTCTTCCACGCGAGAATCGAAGAGGAAGAAGAAAAGAAAAAGAGAAGGCCCAAGCCCCAGGTTGCGGTGCATGAAGACGTCAGCACATACAATCAATCGAAAGCCCGGCCAAGACAGCAACAGCCCATATCCCCTATTGGACCGATACAGGCAGGGCCTCAAGCAGAGCCTAAGAAGAAAAAGGCATCGACCACGATCAAGAATGTTCCGAAGGTCGGCAGAAACGACCCCTGCCCATGTGGCAGCGGCAAAAAATATAAAAACTGTTGCGGCAGGAATTTTAAGTAATAAATTATTGAGCAGATTTTGAAAGTGAGTTG
>NATK01000122.1 GCA_002085285.1 Candidatus Latescibacteria bacterium 4484_7 | reverse complement strand
TCGCATCGAATTCAACATCCCTACCTTCGATGAACGGATTCAAGAAAACGCTCCTCGTCGCCTTCCCGCCGATCGCTCTGAGCGCAACTGCTCCAATAGGAACATGGAGCCTCAGCGGTACTGAAATTCCCTTCTTTACAGTCATTCTCCTCGGTGCATACATTTCATACGTCAGAGAAAGAAGGCTCGCCGCGCTGTCACTGGCTGCCCTGCTCGGGCTCGTCAGGCCGGAGGGTTTGGTCTTCTTCGCTCTATTCTGGCTATTCGCCGTCGCCGAATCGAATAATCGCTTGAAAGAGGTGCTGAGCGGGGCAGCGATACTCCTGGCCTTCTACCTCCCATACGCTTTGTGGAAGAAGAGCTACTTCGGCTCGTTACTCCCGAACACATTCTACGCAAAGAGAGGACCGGCCGGGATCATGATAGGTAACGGGATAAAATATACCTTGGAGTACCTGATCGGCTACGGGTACCTTTTCATTATAGGAGCAGCGATTATAGGCAGAAGACTAAAGGAGCACAAGCCGCTTCGCCTTGCCTTCTACATCGTCATCGTCCACTGGGCGACGATCATCTCTGTGGGTGGCGATTGGATGCCCCATTTCAGGCTGCTTCTGCCCACCCTCCCATTCGTGCTCATTACGGCGAAAGGGTGACGGTGGAGGCCTTCGCCAATCTAGGCCAGAGCCTGCGAGAAATCCTTCCTCCCAATACTGTCATCGCCTGCGGCTCTACAGGAGCAATCGGGTATTTCACCGATCTGCCGATCCTCGATATTCTCGGCCTCACCGACCAACACATCGCAAGGGAGGGCAAGGTAGTATCGCACCAGCCGGGCCATATGAAAACAGACGGGATGTATATCCTCAATCGCAAACCGTCCCTGCTCCTGCTGGGAAACATTCAGATACACAAAGGGCGAATGCCGGAAAGCAAGCTGAGGATTAAGATACAGGAAAAAGAGATAACGGATATCCCCGAATTCAAGAAGATGTACTCATATACAGAGATACCTATCGGGTACGGCTTCTACCTATCGTGTTATAAGAGGAGAGACTTTTTCCTCCCCACCGATTCGCCCAAATAGGCGTAATATGCGAGAGACGGGAGCAGGAACGCAAACCAGGTAATCATTTCATACGACACGGGAATGAACATCGAGTTCACGACTATAGCAAGATTCTGGACAAGAAGGATTCGCCCAACGAGATTGGCCTCATCGTCTCCCGGCGCACTCATGAGTTTCCCGATCAGCACGAGGTTGTAGACAATCAATGCCGAGAACGTAACAAGTCCCGGCAAACCCAGCTCGGCGAAAAGCAGAAGAAACGCATTGTGTACGACAACGGTATAAGGAATATAGTGTACCGAACTGCGAAGAAAGTTTTCTATTCCCACGCCAAAAAACAGATGCTGCATCCCGAGCTTCAGGGCCACCCCCATCGTTTGTAGCCTCGAAACGATCGCAAAGTCTTGCTGCATGTTCGAGCTGAATGTCAGTATTGAGCCGATCCGCTCCCAATAGACGGGTGGCGCAAGGATGATCCCCAATACGACGAATGACAAACCCGTCAAAAGAATCGCCTTGTTTCTGCGCTCTATGACAATGAAGGCAATGACAAGGAACGCCAGGCTGACAAAACCTCCCCGGGAAAAGCTCATTATCAGCGTGAAAACACTCGCAACGAGCGCTGCTACGACAACGATTCGTACTAGCGTCCGCTTTTTGAAATAGGCGAAGACGAACAGCAGGATAGGAATGAAGAATATCTGAAACATCGCAAAGGTATTGGGCTCGAAGACGAATCCCTCGTACCTGAAGACACCTTCGCTCCACACCATGGAAAGGCTGGCAAATCTCGTAGGAGGCTTTAAGAACAGCCTTGAGAAAGAGACCCATCCTGTGCAGCGAAGAACCGATGTCTGCGGCCGCTACTATTGATTGAAACGCCGCAACGATGAAAGCCGCAACGATGAAAGCATATACCCTGTCATGCAGCACCGGCTTCTTGCCTCTCGCCCAAGCAAGCATGAACGATGCAAGAAAGAAAACAAGAAAATAACGGTATATCCTGAACGGAGCGAAGACATCGATGTTGGAAAAAATGATAACGATGAGAACATAGAATACGAGACGCGGCTTGTCGATCAGATAGAACGCAACCGGTATGATGAGCAGGGCGGCGACAACAAGCTCGACGAGGCTGAAAGGCAGATAGTGAAACAAGAGAAGCACGCCCGTTATCAAGGGCAAGACGTATAAAAACAGCTTCCACTTCTTCAGTGGCCTCGTCCGAGTGATCGAGTTTTCCATGTCAGGCACACGCCCTCCGCTGGCAAAGAAACAGAATAACCATCAATAACTCTTCCGAAACTCTTCTATGACCAGAAGCACCATAGCCGTCCAAAAGAAGACCGCCATAGTTGAAAAGAGGACGATCTGTTTTCTCTTGGGCCACGATCTTCTCTCCGGAACGACCGGCGGGTCGAGGATCTTCAGTACACTGACCCTTTTGTCGGCCGAAAGCTTTGCATCCTCGAGCCGAAGCTTCAGATATCCAATGGCGAATTCCTGCATCTTTATATCACTCAAGAGCTTCACATATTTCTGCGAAAGCTCCGGGAGCTCGTTCAGCGAAGGGAAAAGCTTTGTCCTGCCCTTCACGTCGAGTCCCTCGTTCTTTATTGCAGCGAGTTGTTCCTCAATTCGCGCCATCTCGGCGTCGATGGAGCGAAGCTCAGGGACATCGGGTAGCATTGCCATTTCGAGCAATTTCTTCTCCGTATCGAGAATACTTAATCGGCTGCTCAACGCCGAAACAAGGTCCATCACCGCCCGCGCCTGCTTCTGCATATCATAGAGGCTGTAGCGCTTTTGAAACTGAGCAAGCATGGAGTCGTCTCTGGAGACGACCCTTTTTCTTCTCGCAATCTCTCCTTCGAGAAACCTCACCCTCTCCGCTGCATAACTACTATTCATATCGATGAGCAAGGTATCGAGATACGCCAGGTATGCCGACACCATGTCCCTCGCTCTCGTTGGGTCTCGATCATCGACACTCAGCACTATGACCCCTTCATCCCTGATCATTACCCCGGTCCGCCTCCTCAATTCCTCCTTCACCTCTTCCGCATTGTTCACACGATAGACCTTCTCAAGGTCGAATCGTTTATTCATCAAATCGCTCATTCTGCGACTGCGGACAAAGAAATCGATCACGTAGTTCTTCCTTGCTCTGAGGTAAGTCGAATAAGCCTCACCAAACGCGCCGAGCTGGGAGAAGAATCCCCTCAGCCCGGTGATCTCCTTTTCCACACCAATCGGCATGAAAACGGTTGTTGAAGTGTACTTCGGAGGTATTACGAGGCTTGCTCCGGCAGATGTCACGAATGCTGCAACCGTGAAGATGATAATATACTTCTTGCCTCTAAGAATTGCCTTTAGAAGAGGAATCATCGCTATCTTTCTTTCCCAAACAAGCACGAATCGATAGAATAACTCACCGTCGCTGTGTTCTCAAGGGGAATCTGGCACCGATCGGTCACGGCATCTCCAGCTTATTCAAAATATCTACGAGACCTCGATCTCCCGGAACAATCTTGAGCGCCTCCTTTATCCACATTATCGCCTCGTCCCTGCTGCCCCTCGATAGGGCAAGTCTTGAGAGAAGCTTGCAGGCGACGACCCGCTCTCTGCTTCTCGGCGATTTCAGAGCTATGCGGTACATCCTCTCTGCACCCTCCACATCCCCCATCTTCTCGAGAAGAGCCCCGTACTCTATCGTTATATTCGGGAAATCTGGCCTTCTGCGAAAAACGCTCTCGTAGAGTCTCTTTGCCCTATCGAATTTGCCCCTGCGGGTCAATACCCTCGCATAGTTTATCCTTGCCTCCATTCGGCTCGGATCGAGGGTATAGGCGACTTCAAAGGCCTTTTCAGCCTTCGCCTCCTCCTTTTCCTTCATGTAGTAGTTGCCGAGGAACGTGTAGAGTGCACTTCGATTCACCACGATCGGCTTGCGGGTGGTGATGGTGAAAAACGCAACAAGAAAGATCGCAAGACCGATCAGCACATCCCTGTATCTCCGGGAGAAGTATCCTTCGCAGAGCCAAGATACAAAATAAACCGAAGCTATGACGAGGAGAGGAACCGAGGGGAGCCTGTACCTCGTATTGATGAAGAAGAGAACGACCGAGCCAACCGATACAGCGAGAAAGATTAGAAGTGAGGCGGATTCCCTGAGCCTGCGGAACATCAACACTATACCGGCGATCGCAAGAGCGCCGATCAGAGAGAAGGGCAAAAAGAGCAGCTTCAGGACGGGGCACCTTTCAATGTAGAGAGAGCTGTCTATGACATCGGGGACCTCAACACCGCTGAAAAACATATAGAGCTTTTTTAACAGGAGCCTCGCCCAGGTCCACGGGTGATGGATGACGTAGTCCACCGTCAGAGCCGTCCAGTATCGCGAGCTCTCCGCATCACTCAAGGGGTGTCCCACCCTGCGTTCAGCGAACGCCTTCGCATCTTCCACGACACCTCTCATGTCCCAGCGCATCCCCTCGAGAGGCTTGAAAAGTCCCCTCGCATCCGGGCCGTTACCGATGTACAGATTGATCCCTCCGTGAGCAGTCACAGGGACGAACCCGGCACCCCTGGAAGCATTGTAGACAATCGGAACGCTCACTATTATCAAACTGCCGATCAGGCACGCGACGGCCGTCCTTATCCCCTTCCTTCGAAATCGCAATACGAACCAGGCTGGAAGCGCCAAGAGCAAGAGAAGAAAGATATTGGGACGGGCCGTTGCCCCCAAACCTACCACGACTCCAGCAAGAAAAGGCAGTGTGAGAGAAGAAAACCGCCCACCTCTGACTTCCTTCCAGCCCGAGATCATGTCCTCCGTCACGAGGGTAAGATAAAAGGTGAGCACCAAGAAGAACACAACGAGCGAAGTGGCAAGAATGGTTACATCGTAGAAGGTGAGATTGATGTAGAGAATTGCGAATAGAACGGCAATCGACCCCGAACTACGCGGATCGACGAACTTCCACCTCATACGCTCGAATAACCTTACGGTGCTCAGATATAGAAAGATGAGACTCGCCGTTCCAACGAGCGCCTGCACGAGTCTCACTGCTATGAGGTGCGAGCCGAAGATCTTGAAAACAACAAAGAGAAAGAGCGGATAGAACGGGTTGAAGGTCAGCGGCCCGCTCGATAACGGAGCGCCGGATTGCATGGCAACAGCCAGGTTCTTGTAAAAGACCGAATCGACGGAGAGAAGTCCAGAGATGTCGGACCTTTCGACCTCGATTACCAAAACCACCTTGATCAAAAGAGCCAAAAGGAGCAGCACCGCTGCAATCGAACGATGATATCTTGATTTCGACTTCCGGGTCATCTCAAACCTTTATCTCGTTGTTACAATACCCCCGCACATTCTCGGGTGCAAGCTCTCTCATCAGCCTCAGCCGTTTCGACTTCTCTCCGAAAGAATCTCTCCGAGATCTCTCCACACTCTTCTGCAAGTCGATATCGTGCTCGCAGCCGCAGCGGGTGAAAATCTCACCAGGGAACCAACGAACCGGACGATGGGTTCTATCGTCAATACGGCGGCGGTGACGACCCACGCCTCGAAACTGTTGAAGTGCTTGAACGCAAAGAGGATCCTGCTTCTCGAAAGGTAGTAGTTACGGGCGGAGACATCGCTTCGGCTCGAAACACCTCCCTCGTGCATCGCCTTTACCCCTGCAAGGTAGTACGACCTGTAGCCGGCGCGGGCTGCTCGAAGCGAAAGGTCGAGTTCCTCGAAGTAGATGAAGAACCTCTCGTCGAAGCCGCCCAATCGCTCGAATAGATCTCTGGCAATGAGAAAAAACGCCCCTGTTACCTGTCCCACATATGCACTATTTCCATGGTCCCAATCGTTCATCAGATATCCCTTGAAGATACGCGGAGAGATCCGGTCGAGCAGCAGTATTCGATTCAATAGATTTGCCGGGTGCGGAATCCTTCCGCTTGTCCTCGTGACCCTCCCATCGAGGTCGACGAGCTGAATCCCCACGATACCCACCTCATCCGGAGCCTCGTGCAAAAGAAAGTTTACGGGCACGTCGAGAGAATCGGCGAACAGCTCGACATCGGGGTTCAAAAATAGGACAAGCTCCGAATCGCCTGCCGAAGCACCCATATTGCATGCAGCAGCGAAACCGATATTTTTCTCGTTTCGTATTATCTCCAGCTCATCCATTTGAATGGAGAAATCGGCGGAACGATCGCTCGATGCATTGTCCACCACAATGACCTTGCCCAGCTCGAAGTGCTTCTTATCGGCCCTTTTAATCGATTCGAGGCACCTTTTCAATCCATCCCCCGAATTGTAGTTTACTATGATTATATCGAGTGAACTCATCGTTCAAGCCTTCCTCGATAAGAACACACCGTTCATGCAATCGGCGAGTTTCCCGGTCAACGCCCTTCTTTCGAAACTGCGAATGTCCAAGATATTGTCTTCTGCGAATCGGCCGGATCTTTCTTCGCCGGAGATGACCATTCCTGTGGACGTATGCTCCGTAAAGAGCCTGAGCAAGGCTCTTCTGATGCACGCAACGTCATCGGGGGCACACACGATTCCTGCCCCGGTACGCCTTATCAGATCGGCCATCTCTCCTTGCGGCACGAGAGCCAAGATGCGTCTTCCCGAGGCAAGATACTCGTATACCTTGCCCCGAACGCAGAGGCGGCCGTTCGTATCGGGATCGTAAACGAGAAGAGCGTCGGAGGAGATCATATACCTCAGCGCATCTATATGCTTCACAGGGGGCACTATATGAAGCGTCGGACCGAGATTGTATGATTCCATTTTTTCCGCGGCGCCGTGACTCTTGTCACCGACGAAGTAGATTTCAATGTCTGTCCTCCCTATAACCGCTTCGTCGATGAGTGAACGTATCGCCTCGAGGAGCGAAACCGGATAGTCTCCCCTGTACAGATAGCGGCTGAAGCTGCCGATATGACTCATGACAAACCGAGCATCGTTTCTTTCGATTATAGGGCGCTCCGCCTCGAGTCTCCTCGCCTCATT
>NATK01000121.1 GCA_002085285.1 Candidatus Latescibacteria bacterium 4484_7 | reverse complement strand
TTCTCGGCAAGATCCACATGCACGACGGACAATATATCGACGCCGTAGGAGCATTTACGAAGGCCGTGGAAATAGACAGCACAAGTATCCCCTACAGGCTTTCTCTGGCCGAGGCCTTTATCGAAAAATCGTGGTACGACGATGCCATCAACCTGCTCAACGAACTCGTAACCGAATACCCTGACAGCGTCCGCTTCTGGGTCAAACTCGGATACGCCTACAATCACTCGAAGCACTTCGACGAGGCTATCGGCGCGTACGAGAGGGCTCTGAAGCTCGAACCGCAGAACAGGCGCTTCAAGACAAACCTCGTCTCGGCTCTGCTCAACAAGGGGGCCGAACTTCAGATGGCCGGCAAACTCGACGAGGCAAAAAAGATGTACCTCAGAGCTATCAAGCTCTATCCACGTGGATGGAGAGCATACAACAATCTCGCAACGATAGAAATAAAGGAGGGCAACCTCGACCTTGCTGAGAAGATCCTCAAAGAGGTGCTCAACCTCTACCCCGGCTCGCCAGAGCTGAACCTCAACATGGGAATCGTCCTTGAAAGGGAGAATAGAATCGAAGAAGCGATAAAATACATGAAGAGAAGCGCGAGTTTGAGCATGTTTCCCTCTGCCATTCAAGATACAATAAAAGCCCTCGAAGAGAGGATCGGCAAGAAGTGACATGGCACGGGCGCTGATCCGAGTCTAATCCGACGGCGATTCCCAGCGCATCCCGCCGAGAAGCCCCTGAGCGATGTTTGAGAGATGGTCCCCTATCTTTTCCAGGTAATCAACGAAATCTATGAAGATAATCCCCGAGAGAAGGTTGCACGAGCCGTCGTTCAATCTCTGGACATGACTGTTCCGCAGTTCGACCTGCATTCGATTGAGCTGATCTTCCTTGTGCAGAGCTCTTTTCGCATAGGTCAGATCGCTGGTCTTGAGCCCCTCTCCGACATCTTGTATCATCCCGACCGTTACGTCTATCATCCTTCGCAATTCGTTGTTCGCCTCGTCGGTGAAGGGAAGATTCTGATCGACCTTTCTCTGGGCTATTTCGACGATATTCTCCGCGTGATCGGCTATCCTCTCGATATCGTTCACAGAGTGGATCAACACCGGAATCATCTCCGCCTCATTCTGGGCAAGCCCCTCCATCGATATATCTATGAGATATCGGGTAATCTCCGCCTGCAGGTTGTCAACGGCCTCCTCTTTCCTCTCCACCTTCTTCTCCAGCTTGAAGTTTTCGGTGAAAAAGAGCTCGAAAGAATCCCTCAAGGCCGACTCTGCAAGCTCGAGCATACGAACGATCTCCTTTTTGCTCTGCTCTAAAGCGAGGCTCGGTGTTTCGAGAAGGTGCCTTTCGAGATACTGAGGCTCTATGCTGATCAGCTCCTCCTTCTGCTTCACGATCTTTTCGGCGAGCTTCTGCAAGGCTCCCGTCATCGGAAGGAAGAGCAAGGCGTTGAAGATATTAAATATACTATGCGCAACGGCTATGTGGACCATTATATTCTTGGGCCCGACCTCTCCCGGGACGATCGCCTCAATCAATTTATGATAGACGCCCATATATACGAATATCAGCATGTAAGAAACGCCAATGACATTGAAGAGGGTGTGTACCCACGCCACTCTCCTCGAAGCGGTGTTCGTACCTATCGCCGCTATCTGAGCCGTTATCGTAGTTCCGATATTGTCTCCGAGTATGAGCGGTATCGTGGATTGAAAATCGATCAATCCGTTTAGGGCGGCCATCTGTACGATTGCGATTGTGGCACTACTGCTCTGAAGAATCATCGTCATGGCCGTTCCTACGAGGACCCCCATGACTGGATATCTGCTGAAACTCACCATCGCATCCTGTATGTGAGGATTGCTCCTCAGAGGCTCGAATGCATCCTTCATGAAACCGAGTCCGACGAAGAGAACACCGAAACCGAATATCACCTCACCCCATTTTCTGACATTCGGTTTCCTCGCAGCAATCATGAGAAAGAACCCAAGCCCGACCGAAGGCAATGCATAATGCGTTATCTCAAACATCGCGACAAAACTCACCAGCCACGCGGTAAACGTTGTCCCGATGTTCGCTCCAAGGACGACGGGGATCGCCTGTTTCAACGTCATAAGACCGGCATTCACGAAACCGACGACCATTACTGTCATTGCGCTGCTGCTCTGTATGACCGCTGTAACCCCGGTACCTACGAGAAGCGCTAAAACCTTTTTTCTCGTGAGAAGAGCGAGGATATTCCTCAGCCGTTCACTCGAGACCTTCTTCAGCCCCTCTGACATCGTACGAATGCCGTAGAGGAAAAAGCCCAAGCCTCCAATCAGCATAAAGATAGTATCTATGCTCAAGGAATCACCTCGGTGAATCGGTTAAATACAGGTTTCAGTTTCAGAATAAGCTCGCAAGATCAAAATCAAGACAAACAAGAATCAGAATCGAACTATAGAGAATGCTCGAATCTAAATCAACTAAAAATTTCAAAGCAGCCATAAGAACCCGAAGGGACAACAGGTGGAAATCGGCACAAAATTTGATTGACAAATTTAGGGAGACCTAACATAGTTAGATTGTCCTACAAATAGGTATTAAGGAGCTATAGATCGATGTCGAAAATCATGAAGAAAATGAGTCCGTCTCTCGAGGATTACCTCGAAGCGATACTGATTTCTCAGGAAGGCAGCGGGGTAGCACGAGTCAAGGATCTCGCTAACCTATTGAAAGTAAAAGCATCCTCGGTGATAGAGGCGCTGGGAAAGTTAAAGGAAAGAAATTTGATTATTCATGAACCTTATGGTTATATTGAGCTTACTCGAGAAGGTGCAGAGATCGCAGATCGGATCTATTCGATACACAAGGTGCTGAAGGCCTTTCTCGGCGATGTTCTCGGCATAGACGAAGAGACAGCCGAAAACGATGCCTGCAGAATAGAGCACCACTTGAGTAAAACAAGCATTGAACGAATCTCGAAATTCACGGCATTCGTGAACGACCCGACGAGATTCAAGCCGGAATGGCTCGAAGAGCTCAGGCGTTTTACCGAAGAGGAAGAAGATATGTCCAACTTAGATGACAATAACGGTACCGGCGATACGCTTGAAGGCTACATTTCACTCGACCGTCTCAAGCCGGGAGAAAAGGGAAGGATCGTTAGAATCAACGAGACCGGCGCACTGAAAAAAAAGCTCATGGGAATGGGTTTCATCAAGGATGAAATCGTTACTGTCAGAAAGATAGCCCCACTCGGTTCGCCGGTGGATATAGAGGTGAAGAGCAGCCATATTTCCCTTCGCAAAGAAGAAGCAGAAAAAATCATCGTGGAGCGTGTAGCATGATTCCTCTTTCAATGGTGGAAAAGGGCAAAAAGGTCAAAGTGTTGAGATTCAGGGGAGGCAAGGGTCTCGAAGCGCGGCTTCAAAACCTCGGCATCATGCAGGGAGCGGTGTTGACGGTGATCAACAATTCGGGCGGTCCAGTGATCGTCTCGAGAGACAACTCGCGGATCGTACTGGGCAAAGGGATTTCCCACAAGGTAATCGTCGAATATATATAGGACGGCTGAAGATGAAATACAAGATTGCACTCGCAGGCAATCCAAATTCGGGCAAGACCACCGTTTTCAACCTGCTTTGTGGAACAAAAGAGAGGATAGGTAACTGGGCGGGGACGACCGTCGAGAAAAAAACAGGCTACTTCAGCTATGAAGACGCCGAGATAACAGTGGTCGATCTGCCCGGCACATACAGCCTGAGCGCTTACTCGATAGACGAAAAGATAGCGAGAGATTTTCTCATAAAGGAAAAACCCGACCTCGTCGTTACGGTAATCGACGCCTCCAACCTCGAGCGCAACCTATACCTCGTCGCCCAACTGCTCGAACTCGCCCAGCCGGTCCTGCTCGACCTCAATATGATAGACATTGCGAAATCCAGAGGGATGAAGATCGACATCGAGAAACTCTCCAAGGTCTTGAAGATCGATATCGTAGCGACGATTGCATCGAAGGGCAGGGGGACAGAGAGGCTAAAATCGAAGATCAAAACAAATCTCGTCAGAACGGACCATGGACCTCTCAAGATAAATTACGGCAAATATAATAGAAAAGCGCTACGGGCTGCTCAAGGGAATAAAGAAAGAATGCGTCAGCGAGGAGAGAACGCTCGAAGACAAGCTCACCATGTCCGACAAGATCGACAAGGTCTTTACAAACAGGATACTCGGCATACCGCTCTTTCTATTTTTCATGTTCATCCTCTTTCAACTCGTCTTTACGATAGGTACTCCCCTGTCGAACCTGATTGGCGATCTCTTTGCATGGCTCGGCACTTCGAGCAAGCACCTGTTCATCTCAATGAACCTGCCCAAGTGGATCGCATCGCTCATATCGGACGGCATAATAGGAGGGGTGGGCTCAGTGCTCGTGTTTCTGCCGAATATCGTACTTCTCTTTCTCGGCATATCGTTCCTCGAAGACTCGGGCTATCTGACTCGAGCTGCATTCGTAATGGACAGATTCATGCACGCCCTCGGACTTCACGGTAAATCTTTCATTCCCCTTCTTCTCGGATTCGGCTGCAACATCCCTGCGATCATGTCAACGAGGATCCTCGAATCCAGGAAGGATCGGATACTGACGATTCTCGTAAACCCACTGATGAGCTGCTCGGCCCGTCTGACCGTCTACACGCTCTTCGCCGCTGCATTCTTCCCGAAGTACCAGGCGCTCGTGATATTCTCGCTCTACCTGCTTGGAATAGTACTCGCAATCATCGTAGCGAGGATATTCAAGGGGATATTCTTCAAGGGTGAAGTGGCTCCCCTCGTCATGGAGCTTCCGCCCTACCGAATGCCCACATGGAGAAACCTCTTCAGCACGATGTGGTTCAGATCGTCGCTCTTCGTGAAGAAAGCGGGCACCGTGATATTCATCGCGGTGGTGCTCGTATGGGCGCTCTCCTCATTCCCGCTCGGGGTCGATTATGCGTCGAGCGAATCTTTGATTGGACACGTAGGCAAATTCATCGCACCGATATTCAAGCCCGCCGGCTTCGGTTTCTGGCAAGCGGGTGTCGCTCTCATATTCGGAATACTTGCCAAGGAGGTCGTCGTAGGCACCCTTGGAACTCTCTTCGGAGCGGAGGGAGCGAGCCTTCAGGTTGTGCTGCACCAATATCTCACCCCGCTCTCGGCATACGCCTTTCTAATCATGATACTCATATACATCCCATGTGTCGCCACGATAGCGGCAATCAAGAGGGAAACGAACTGGCGTTGGGCGACACTCGCCGTATCGTACAGCCTCATCCTTGGATGGAGCTTGAGTGTATTGTTCTATCAGGTAGGTAGCCTCTTTGTTCACTGATCCTGCTTCTTATGAAAGACCCCGGTCTCACCACGCCTCGAGGAAAAGTTCTTTCAAAGCCATGGCCCTATGCATCCTATCCGCTTTCGCCTTCCTGGCAAGCTGTTCCGAAGGAATGACAACAGACATGAGCGGTGAAAAAACGAATGCCGAAGGGGTCGAGGCCGCTGATGAACTCCTTACAGGCGACGTTACGTTCATCGCGCAGAGTTACAACGATACGGGCAAACTATCCAGGGCCTCTTACCCCGATGCCACATATACGACGGACTTCTATATCGAAAGTGTCAGAGGGTCGCGCAGCAGAGTTTTCATTCATTTCGAGTCTGGAGCGGGTAACGGCCTCGACGGCGAAGAGCTCGTGCTTGCGAGCGGTGTCAACAGAGACGCGGGAAACAGCGAAAACAGGCTCGAAATGACCGAGGCATGGTACGAATTGATACTTGCCAACGGCAAAACGAACATCACCTTTGGGAAATTAGATCCTACGTACTTCCTCGACCAGAATCGATTCGCCAACGACGAAACGATGCAATTTATAAGCTTCGCATTCCGAAACAATCAAGCCATCGAGTTTCCCGGCAACCACATCGGCATACATTTACTCCTATCACCATGGCCTGTGCTCGAGGTCGAAAGCGAAATCGTCGACACAGGGCCTTCGATGGAGGAAATATTCGAGAGGAGCTTTGCATCGCTGCAGGTGAACATCAAGCCTTTCGCCTCGGGTAGGGCGAACCTGCGCCTCTACGCATGGTCCAACGGCTCCCGCCACGAAACGATCGAAGGCGGCAAAGAGACAGGCAGCCGAAATGCCGGTTACGGCACCAGCATAGATCTGGACATAAGCAAGGAAACGGGCATGTTCTTTAGATACGGGCGGCAGAACGGCGACCTCGAGAAAATCGAGCAATTCGCGAGCCTAGGGCTGAACCTCGAAGGCGACCTCTGGGGCAGGGACAAAGACCTGCTCGGAGCGGCGGTGGCGCTGAACTCGCTCTCTGGCGTTTACAGGAGGCTCACCGGCTCGAGCAGGAAAGAAGTACACATCGAGGCGTACTACAACTGGTTCGCCCTCGAAAGGCTGAGCATCTCTCCAGACATTCAGATCATATTCAACCCGTATGGCTTCGCCGCGCATAGGATACTCGTGTTCGGCCTGAGAACGCAGATCTACCTTTAAGAGAAACATATTGACTGCACGTCCACTCAATACATATAATTCGCCGTGCGTCCGTTGAGACAACAAGGAGTATTGCATTGAGAAAGACAGCAAAAGTCTTTGCCGCCGCTTTAGTATGCATAGGATTGATGCCAACCGTTTCGTCGGCGGTGTCCGCTTCTCTCGCTTCGGGGGAAACCCCGGTAGGGCCACGGGCTTTTCGTAGCAGTACGGAGGCCGAAGGCACAAAGGCCGAGGTCAGTGCTCAAGACGGAAAACTAGCAGAAACTTCCAATGTAGGAGAGTTGATCGAGTACTTCATCATATTTTACCCCTCGATCTCACCGAACGGCGACGGCGTACAGGATTCTTCTCTCGTAAAGATACGCCCCGCAAAATCGTGCAACTCCTTCTCGCTCACTCTCGAGGACACGCTATCGGGAAGCACAATCGATACGATTCTTTCCCTTGCAAATCCCGACACTATCGAATACAAAGACGTATGGGATGGAAAGGACTCGCTCGGTGCAATGCTCCCGGAAGGATGCTACAAACTGCATCTCCATGCATCGAGCGATAGCACGACGGAGAACTTTTACAGCTTCGTATTTGTCGACACGACGACCCCAACCGTTCATCTCGACAGCATAGAACCGGGCATCTATACCCCCGGTGTACCGGGAACCCCCGAGAAGATCAAACTGTACTACACCAATTCGGGATTTTCGGCGAAAGACTCGCTCAGGGCAGACGTGATCGACGCAGATGGAAATGCCGAGGAGGTTCCGGTAGCAGGCAAGGTGGACGGCCACTACTCCGTTGAATGGTCTACGTCTGAAAATGCCCCCGATGGCTTTTATACGGTCTCTTTCGTGGCATCGGACAACGCGGGGAACAAAAGCATCAGCAACGGAACATTCGAGGTGGACACAGCGCCACCCGCAATCGCCTTCATCGACAGCATCCCAACCTCCACCAATCACCCCGCCGAGCTGGTAAAGGGGAGCTGCTTCGACAGAAACGGCGTCAAAGACCTCGCACTAGTATGGTGCAACGCGGACACGATACCGCCGGATACAACATACATGTCTGGCGACACTCTGATCTGGACTCTCAACATAGCCGACTCGATAAAAGCCAACGGTTCATACATAGAAAAACAGTACTCGTTAAAGGTGCTGTGCAACGATACCTTCGGGCATGAAAATACAAAGGCATTCACTTTCACGATCGACATCACTCCTCCGCCGGCACCCGTCCTCCATCCGATCCCCTCCTCATCACTGGAGAGTGAAATAACGATTTCGGGCTCGGTGGACGAATCGGAAGCCGACTCGATCGTCGTCTATTACACAAGCGGTGTCGACACCGTTTCTATCTCCATACCGCTCCTTGCCGAAAGTTTCAGCGCCACAGTCGAACTCTCAGAGGAAACGACAACTATCTGGGCGGTTGCAAAAGACAAGGCAGGTAACGTAAGTGCGCCGTCAAACTTCTTCACGGTGAAATACAGCAAAGAAGACGCTTACTCGTTCCCCGAGGTGTTCAGAGGAGCCGACCACTTCGTCATCTATACAAAGGAGCAGGCACAATCGGTCGAAATAGAGATATTCAGCATAGACGGCCGGCTGGTAAGAAGAATGCAAGACAGCCGACCGGCCACTAAATTCGACCTGCGGTGGAATCTGCGAAACGACGACGGTGAACCGGTGAAAAACGGTCCGTACCTGGTTGTATTCAAGACGAGCTTCGGCTCTTCACGTCGAGTCGACAAGAAATTGATCGCAGTGGTCAGATAGATCGAAGGAGTTTGAATTTATGGTTCTACGCGGCGGCAAGATTTTCTCGTTGCTCATCATCTCAGCGGTTCTCGTTTCATCACCGCCTCGAAGCGCCCTCAAAGCGCAGAGCTCGAAGGGCGGCGCTTTCCTGCCTCTTGGATGGGGAGCGAAAGGAGCGGGCCTTGCCGACGCAGCCACCATTCTCATCAACGATGACAGAAGCGTTTACTGGAACCCGGCCAACCTCTCCTTTCTCCAGTCTCCGCGAATGACGCTTGGGACGACGAAGCCGATCCCCGACATGGATGTCCGATACAGTGTGTTCTCGGCGGCGACGGGAATCCTCGGAGAGGTGAAATCGCCCGATGGACGAAAAGTTATGAGCAGGGGTGCCGTTGGGTTGAGCTTTTCTCAGATGGGGCTCACACTCGCCCAGGGTTCCAATTGGAGCGAAAGCTCGATAGGCCTGTCGGCATCCATAGCCCCGAACCATTACAACAGTCTCGGTCTGACGATCAAGATCCTCAAAAACTGGACCGACGTAACTGACGCCGGTGCCAGCGGCTACGCCATCGACATTGGTTGGACCGCGCTGCTCAGGAACAATCTCTACCTTGCCGCATTCGGAAGGAATGTATCGAGCCGCATCAAATACCCCAACAGCAGTGAGACGCTCGATGGCACGTGGAACCTCGCTGTCTCCTACAAGGACCTATTCGACATCGTTTCGATAGAACAAGATCTGGTGCTCAAGAGCGGGCATACGGACAGACTTCTCACCGGCGTCGAAATAAACATGTTCGACAATCTTCTCTTCCTCACTACTGGAATCGATAAGAGACTCTGCGAAGGCGCTCGAACAATCTACACACTCGGCTTCGGGACGATATACAACTTCTCCGAGATCGCACTCGGATTCCGATTCGATCCCGAAGACGCCTTTGGCCGTCAGACAATCCTATCGGTAAGTTTTGCCCTTTGACAAATAACCGACTGAGGAAAATTTCGGGCTCCAAA
>NATK01000012.1 GCA_002085285.1 Candidatus Latescibacteria bacterium 4484_7 | reverse complement strand
GAATGGCGCCTCTCCTCGAAATAAATAACCTCAAGGTCGTTTTTCACCAGGACCAGGGAATTGTTAGAGCGGTGGACGGCCTGTCGTTTTCGATCGGAGCCGGCGAAGTCGTGGGCCTCGTCGGAGAGTCGGGGTGCGGCAAGAGCGTGACGGCTCTCTCGATCATGAGACTTCTCCCCGAATCACAAGCTGAAATTGTAGAAGGCGAGATCGTCTTCGAGGGGACAAATCTCCTCGAGCTTCCAGAAAAGGAGATGCGTCATATCAGGGGGAATGAGATATCGATCGTTTTTCAGGAGCCTCTGACGAGCCTCAACCCTGTTTTTACATGTGGTGAACAGGTGAGGGAGGCTATTGCCCTTCACCAGAGGTTGGGAAGGAAAGAGTCTCGCGAGAGGGCGATCGAGATGATGCGGCTCGTAAGGCTGCCCGACCCCGAAAAGCAGTACAGCAGGTATCCGCATCAGTTGAGCGGAGGCATGAGACAGAGGGTCATGATAGCGATGGCTCTCAGCTGTCAACCGAAGCTCCTGATAGCGGACGAGCCGAGCACGGCGCTCGATGTTTCAGTGCAGGCTCAAATACTTGAGCTTCTGCGAGACCTGAAGGAAAGGCTCGGGATGGCGATTCTTCTCATCACGCACGATCTCGCCGTGGTGGCTCAGATGGCGGAAAAGATCGTTGTTATGTATGCGGGCGTAGTAGTCGAGGAAGCGCCGAAGAAGGAGCTTTTCAAAAGGCCGTCGCATCCGTACACGAGGGGTTTGCTCGAATCGCTTCCCGACATCAGATCACGCAGGGGACGCCTCAAAACGATACCCGGCTCCGTGCCCGATCCATCGATGATCCCTCCGGGATGCAGGTTCAGTGACAGGTGCCACCTGGCCTTCGATCGGTGTTACAATGAAGAGCCGCCGTTGTTCGTGGTGGATGAAGGTCACGTTTCGCGATGCTGGCTCAACGAAGAACCTGAGGATTGAAGGTCGCTCCGTGGATCGATCCAGGTGCCGAAGGCCGTTGAGACCGGGTACGGGACGAGTGCCTTATGGATTTCGTACTTGACTAGAAGAAAGGCCTGATTTGGACATAGTTCTCAAGGCAGAGCGGATAACGAAATACTACAGAGCCTGGGCAGGCGTTTTTAGACGCGGTTCTTCGATCGTAAAGGCCGTGGATGGCGTCGATCTCGCACTCGAACGGGGCAAAACGCTTGGGCTTGTCGGCGAATCGGGATGTGGCAAAAGCACGCTGGCAAGGGTTTTGATGAGGCTCGAAGAGCCGACGTCGGGCAGGATATATATCGACGGCGAGGATTTTCTCGCCTTCAGAGGGAAAGCGCTGAGGAGGGAAAGAAGAAAGATTCAGATGATCTTCCAGGATCCGTACTCCTCCCTCAATCCCCGTCTCACCGTCGGCAGTACTATAGCGGAGGGGATAAAGATACACAAGATTGCAAAGGGCAAAGAGGTGAGGGAAAGGGTGATGGCCCTTCTTGCAAAGGTCGGGCTGCCACCATCGGCTGAGAACAAGTTCCCGCATGAGTTTTCCGGTGGTCAGCGCCAGAGGATCGGGATAGCGAGGGCTCTCGCTGTGGAGCCGGAGATCATCATAGCCGACGAGCCCGTATCGGCGCTCGATGTTTCGGTGCGTGCCCAGATTATCAACCTGATAAAGGACATTCAAGAAGAAACCGGCGTTTCGATGATCTTCATAGCTCATGATCTCGGCGTAGTGAAGAACGTCAGTGATACACTGGCTGTGATGTATCTCGGCAAGATCGTCGAATTGGCCGAGACCGATGCGATCTTTCGAGAACCCCTTCACCCGTACACGAAGGGTCTTCTCGCTTCGATACCCGTTGCCGAGGTGATGGAGCGTTGCACAAAGGAACCTCCTCGACTCGTAGAGATTGGTTCGAACAGATTGGTAAGGTGTTGGCTCCATAACGAATAGGCAACACCTTGCTGCATCCATGAGACTGTTTGACCGCCCTTTTGTCTATGCATCAAAGGTTTCCGCGGTGCGCATGAATCGGTTGGCTTGAGAATGTAATTGAGACGTGCCGAAAATGAGTTAAAGTTAACGAATAGGCGTTCGATATATAGTTGTGGATTTTAATGGCAGGAGTTTTTCGGTTTAGAGGAAATCTTCTGGACGGATTGGTTGATAACCGATTATATAATTGATGTTTCGGTGGTTGGTCTCTTGAATCCCTGGAACGGTTCTGGTACGGGGGAGTTGCGATGATAGAAGAGAATCTGGAGAAGATAAGAAAAAAAGAGGAGGAAGCGAAGAAGCTCCTCGAGGAGGCAAGGGTGCAGGGTGCTAAGCTGATAGAAGAGGCGAAGGAGGAGCGGGAGAGAGCGATCGACAGGCTTCGCGCGGAGATGAACGAGCTGGAGAAGAGGCTCTTGTCCGAGGCCGAGGAAAAGGCGAAGAAAAAGATAGAGGAAATGCGCGCCGAGAACGAAAAGGTCCTCGATGCCCTTTCGAAGAATGTGCAGAAAAAGAAGAGCGAAGCCGTAGAGTTGATCTTGAAGACGTTGAGCAGTGGCGTTTGAGCCGGTCATAGTAGCTCAAGGATGAGCGTTCGAGGACAGCGGAGTCTTCTGCAGGGTTCGCTTCAATACGGAGATTGATATGGCTGTAAGCAGGATGCTGAGGTTTCAACTTCTCGCCCACGACTCGGTGCGCGAGGAGATAAAGCTCTTTCTGAGCGATGCCGGGGTTGTCGAGGTCGTAGATTCGAGTGTCGAGGAGCTTCGTTCTCGCTTCGATGAGGATGACCTGAGAGAGCTCGAGCAAGTCCTCGAAAAGATCGATTCATCCATCGGATTCCTTTCACAATTCATGAAAAAGCCCTCTCTTATGCAGAGACTTTCTGCCGTGCCGATCCGTGTCACGGAAAGCGATATCGATGCCTTGCTCGACGATGTCGATATCGACGGGGTATGGAAGAGGTGCGAGTCGATTCAGCAGGGGATGAGGAGAAAGAGCGACGAGCTGGCCAAGAGCAAAGAGCTTGTTCGGGCTCTGGAGCCGTGGACGTCGGTCGGTGTTCCGTTGGAGCACCTTTCGACTGAGCGGTACACGGTGAGTTTCTGGGTGTTTCCCGAGAAGAAGTTTTCCTCGGTGGTGGAATCGTTCGAGACCGAATATCCCGAGACTGCTGTTGAAGAGGTAAATCGAGCAGACGGTAGGTCGTATGCCGCCTTTATCGTTTCGAAGGAGGCGGAAGACGAGATCGCAGAGAAGCTCAAGCTCGCCGGTGGATATAGAAACGATTTCAAGGGTTTCGAGGGGACGCCGGCCGAGGTCATCGAACGGGAACGGAGGAGTTGGGACGAGATAGAAAGGGCGATGGAGAATCTCCGGGGCGAGGCTGCGGAACTTTCTGCCGTGCGTGACAAACTTTTTGTTCTCTACGATCATTTCAACGAGGAGATCGCGTTGAGAAATGTCGAGAGACATCTCGTCAATACTGAGAGTACATTTCTCATCGAGGGATGGGTAAGAGCCAGAGATGCCGCTTCCCTCGAGCGGAACTTGAGCGAGAAATTCGACGAGACAGCCATATTCTTCAGAGAGCCTGCAGAGGACGAAGATCCGCCGATATATCTCGAAAACAAGAAGTTGTTTGTTCCCTTCGAATTTGTAACGACGCTCTACGGCAGGCCGAATTACAAAGAGATCGATCCTACACCGCTCCTTGCGCCGTTTTTCGTGCTTTTCTTCGCCATGTGTCTGACTGATGCAGGTTATGGAGCTACACTGGCTGCTGTCAGCGGATTGGCGATCATGAAGCTCAAGCCAAGAGGAGGACTTGGAAAGTTGCTCAAGGTCCTCTTTTACGGAGGCATAGTTACAGCGGTCGTCGGATTCGTAACGGGCGGTGTCTTCGGTATTAGTCTCGAAAGCGCTCCTGATTATATAAAACAGTTCATTGTGATAGACCCTCTTAAAGAGCCGATGAAGATGCTCAACATCGCATTTCTCATCGGCGTTGTGCACATCCTCTTCGGAATGGGTATAAGGATGGTGTCGAACTTCAAGTCGCACAACCTACAGGATGCCCTCTTCGACGACCTCGCATGGATACTATTCATCATAGCACTGGCACCGCTTGGATACATGGGAATACTGGGCGGCAAGGTGCCGCCGGTCATGGTTCTGCAGGCAAAGAGGGCTTCGCTGGTCCTTGCCGGGGTGATCTTTCTCACAGGCGGCAGAAAGGAAAAGAACATCATAAAGAGAATCTTGAAAGGGGTAATCGGTTTTTATGATATAGTGGGTTATTTCGGGGACGTGCTTTCATATGCGAGGCTCCTCGCGCTGGGCCTTGCGACGAGTGCCATTGCCATAGCCGTGAATGGCATCGCGAAGATGGTCCTCGGACTTCCCTTCTACACGGGGTACGTGGCGGCGGTCATCGTTCTCGTGATGGGGCATCTTTTCAATATGGCGGTCAATACGCTGGGCGCATTCGTCCATTCGGGAAGGCTTCAGTACCTCGAGTTTTTCTCGAAATTCTTTACAGGGGGAGGCAAAGGGTTCAAGCCTTTCAAGAGCGAGAGGAGATATACGGTTTTAGAGAGAAGAAAGATTTAACCATTGTCTACTTTGAGGAAGGAGTAGGTTATGCTTGGATTCATGCTCGTTGTCTTTGGAGCAGCGATTGCGGCAGGCCTGGCCGGTATTGGTTCAGCTCTTGGCACCGGGATCGCCGGGCAGGCGGCGAACGGAGTGGTCAGCGAAGATCCGGAAAAATTCGGCAGCCTTCTCGTGCTGCAGGCGCTTCCTGGAACTCAGGGTATCTACGGTCTCGTCGGATTATTCATGATCTTGAACAAGGTCGCAAGCTGGGGTGTTTCGTTTAACCAGATCCCTGTTCACGCAGGGCTTGAAGTACTGGGCGCCGCTATTCCTGTAGCGATAACCGGTCTTGTATCAGGTTTGTACCAGGGCAAGGTCTGTGCTTCGGCGATCAGCCTCGTAGCAAAGAGACCCGAGGAAGTCGGAAAAGGAATGGTGTTCGGAGTGGTCGTCGAGACATACGCGGTTCTTGGTCTCCTCGCTACCATCCTTCTTCTTCAGAAGATTTCTCTCGGAGGGTAGAGACTTAAACGGAATGGGTGATTGAGCATGGCTATCGACGATATTGTTAGGAAGATAGAAAAAGAAACCGAAGAGGAGAAGGCTTCGATCATCTCCAAGGCCCAGGCTGAGGCCAGGGTTGTATCGGAAAGGTACGCATCGGCCATCGAGAAAATGAAGAAGGAACTCGAAGATAAAGCCAGGGCGAAGGCCGCAGAAGAGGAGAAGCGCCTCATAGTGAATGAGCAGCTCGAGGAACGCAAGGCGTTGCTTGCAAAGAAGAGGGAAATACTCGGGGATATTTATAAAGAGGCGAGGAGGACTATTCTTTCGATGCCGAAGCAGGAATACCTCGATCTCATTTCGTTCCTCATTGCAAAGAAAGCTGTTTCGGGTAATGAGGAGATAATCGTTTCGAAGAGTCAGAAGGATTACTTCGACAGCGCATTCATCGAAAGGATCAACAAGGACTGGGGGGAAGGCGCTGGGTTCACCGTGTCCTCTGAGGCGGGCAACTTCGAGTGGGGAGTCGTTCTGCGGGAAGGGAAGCGCAGCGTTGATCTGACTCTTGATGTGCTGTTCGATCAAATAATCGAGGACTTAGAACCTCGGCTGGCCGATGTTTTATTCTCTGACGAGGGATAGAGGTGTAGTTTGGGAGCCGATTTTACATACGTGGTTGCACGGATTCGGGCGATCGAGGCATCGATGCCCGACAATGCCTGGTTTCAGCGCCTTTCGAGGAGCGGCCCCGATTCGCTTCTTCAAACGCTCCGTGAGCAGTTTGCCGGGTTCGAAGCGGCGGACTCGATCGGCGAGTATGAGTCGGGTCTTATGGCGGAGAGGGATGCCTGTCTCGAGCTGCTATCGAAGATTATACCAGACGAGAGGTATGTAAGATTTCTCAAAGTAGGTTACGATTTCGACAACCTGATCATTGCATGGAAAGCGAAGAAGCTCGGTGCCGATGTCGATCTGAATATATTTGGCACGGTGGATCCATCTACGATGGAAGAGGCGTTGGAGCATGATGACGTGAAACTTCTCCCCGAGTTTCTCAAGGAACTGCCGATGAAGCTTGAAAGGGCGTTCGAGTCTTCACAGAATGCAGCTGTCTCGGTATACATCGGCGAAAAGGAGAAGTGGAACCATCTTCTTCGAATCGCCCCCGACCACAAGACGAAGGATTACTTGAAGAAGAAGATAGACTTGATGAACATAAAGACTCTCATAAGGTCGAAAAGAACCGGCCTGCGCAGGGAAGCGCTGGAACTGGCCTGGCTCGAAGGAGGCGAGATCGATACGGATCGTTTCGTCTCGGCGATGCAGGAAGGCGAGGAAGAATTTTATTCTTATCTCAAGTTCACCTCTTACAGGGGGCTCTTGCGCCTTGGTTTGGAAAAGGGAGTGTCGGAATGGAAAGTAGATGTGATAACTGCGAAGATGCTTCTCGAACTTCTGAACGAGAGTAACTACGAATTTTTCTCGTTTCTTCCCGTCATCGCATTTGTCGAGCGCTTGGAATACTATATTAAACTCACGAGAACCATCATCGTAAGTATTGTAAATAGGTTGCCCGAAGATCTCGTGGCGGAACGGGTGGATTCGATGCTCGTAGCCTGAAGCACGGAGGATCGACTTGGCTGAGAATATAGCAGTAATAGGAAATTCGGAATCAGTGGAATATTTCAGGGCTCTCGGCTGTGATGTATACGAGACGCAGGACGGTGAGCTTTACGAGGAGCAGTTCCTCGAGGTCGTACGGAAGAAGTACAAGATCATCTTCGTTACAGAAGAGGTTTTTCATAGATACGAAGAGATGATAAAGGATAGAACTCAGAGGACGTTCCCCGTCGTGAGCATTATTCCTGACATAAGGGATGCGAGATGGTCGGACGGTAAGCCTCGGGTAGAAGGAGTTGCATTTGAAGAATTGAAGAAGGCCGTTGTAAGGGCCGTCGGCCAGGACATTTCGAACATATAGCTTGTCGGGGCCGGCACCGAGTACTTTTTCTAAGAAGGAGATGCTGAAAAGATGAAACAAGGGCGTATCGTAAAGGTTTCAGGGCCTCTGATCGTTGCAGAAGGGATGAGCGACGCCACGATGTTCGAAGTGGCCCGCGTAAGTGAGAAAAGGCTCATAGGAGAGGTGATCGAGCTTCACGGTGACCTCGCCTACATTCAGGTCTACGAGGATACATCGGGATTGGGTCCCGGGGATGTTGTGACTTCGACGGGGCAGTCGCTCAGTATCGAGCTCGGACCGGGGCTCCTTCAATCTATATATGACGGTATTCAGCGCCCGCTCAATACGATCTATTTGCAAGAAGGCCATTACATCACAAGGGGCGTGGATCTGCCCGGGCTGAGCAGAGAGAAGAAATGGGAGTTCATGCCGAACGAAGAGCTCAAAGAGGGGGATGAGGTCGTGGCCGGTGATATCCTTGGTTCGGTTCAGGAGACGGAGTTGATTGTACACAAGGTGCTCGTCCCTCCATTTGTAAAGAAAGGTGTCTTTTCAAGAAAGCCCGAGAAGGGCTCGTACACGGTCGAGGATACTATAGCCGAGATAAAGACGGAAGACGGGGTGCAGGAGATCAAACTGTACCACCGCTGGCCCGTGAGGACGCCGAGGCCGATTGTAAAGAAGCTCGTTCCAGTCAAGCCCCTAGTAACAGGTCAGAGGGTTATCGATTCGCTATTTCCGATCAGTCAGGGTGGGACTGCATGCGTTCCCGGGCCGTTCGGTGCAGGCAAGACGGTCATTCAGCATCAGCTTGCCAAGTGGTCCGATGCAGAGATAATCGTCTACATAGGATGCGGTGAGCGAGGGAATGAGATGACCGACGTGCTGCAGGAGTTCCCAGAACTCAAAGACCCTTCGACGGGCAGACCTCTCATGGAGCGTACAGTCTTGATAGCCAACACATCGAACATGCCCGTAGCGGCGAGAGAGGCATCGGTCTATACGGGGATAACGATAGCGGAGTATTTCAGAGACATGGGCTACAATGTGGCCGTCATGGCAGATTCTACCTCGCGATGGGCAGAGGCGATGAGGGAGATGTCGGGGCGACTCGAGGAGATGCCCGGCGAGGAAGGGTATCCGGCGTATCTACCGTCGAGGATTGCCGAATTCTACGAGAGATCGGGCAGAACGATCTGCCTCGGCAAGGACGAGCGAATCGGCACGTTGAGCGTGATCGGCGCCGTGTCGCCTCCCGGAGGAGACCTCTCCGACCCTGTTGTTCAGGCGACACTGAAGGTGGTAAAAGTCTTCTGGAGCCTCGAAGACCAGCTCGCATTCGAAAGGCATTTCCCCGCGATAAGCTGGCTCACGAGCTATTCCCTCTACCACGATAACCTCAGAGAATATTTCCGCAATGAAGTTGTCGAGGATTGGGAACGTGTGAGGAACGAGTCGATGGAGCTTTTGCAGAAGGAATCGGAACTCAAGGAACTGGTCCGCCTCGTCGGGATCGACAGCCTCTCCGCTCAGGACAGGATAGTGCTCGAGACGACAAAGTTGATAAGAGAGGATTTTCTCCATCAATCGGCGTTCGATCCCGATGATGCCTATACGAAGCTCGAAAAACAGTACAGGATGCTCAAGGTGATACTCGATCTTCATCGTGCCTCGTTGAAGGCATTGGAGAAGGGAGTTCCTCTGGGAAAGTTGATCGATCTTCCCGTAAAGGAGAAGATCTCGAGAATGAGGCACATCCCTGAGGACAGACTCGAGCAGTTCGATGAAATAGAGAAGGAGATAGAAGCTCAGGTTTCGAGTGGTTTGGTCGAAAGCAGAACAGTCGAGGAGTGATATCGATGGTGACAGAGTATTCAACAATAGGTGAAATAGCCGGCCCCCTCGTCGTGATGAACGATGTCGATCATGCGACGTACGAGGAGCTCGTCGAAGTCGAGTTGCCCGGCGGAGAATTGAGGCGGGGAAAGGTGCTCGAGGTCGATAGGAACAGGGTCTTGATCCAGATCTTCGAAGGAACGAGGGGCGTAGACACGGCTAAGACCAAGGTGAGATTCCTCGGTCGTGGGCTGGAACTCGCTGTGAGCCCTGACATACTTGGAAGGATATTCAATGGGCTCGGGATCCCGATCGACGACGGCCCGAAGATTATTCCGGAGAAGCGACTCGACATAAACGGGAGCCCCATCAATCCGTATGCGAGAATTTACCCTCAGGAGTTCATTCAGACTGGAATATCTGCGATAGATGGATTAAATACGCTGGTGCGAGGTCAGAAGCTTCCGATATTCTCGGGCTTCGGTCTTCCCCACTCGGAGCTCGCTGCTCAAATCGCAAGGCAGGCCACCGTACCCGGTGCGGAGCAGGCGTTCGCCATCGTCTTCGCGGCGATGGGGATCACTTTCGAGGAGGCGAACTACTTCATAAGAGATTTCCAGGAGACAGGGGCGATGGAGAGGGTGGTGCTATTTATCAATCTCGCAAACGATCCTACGATCGAGAGGATAGCCACGCCGAGAGCCGCCCTTACAGCGGCTGAATACCTCGCATTCGAGAGGGGTATGCATGTTCTCGTTATTCTCACTGACATGACGAACTACTGCGAAGCGCTGAGGGAGGTTTCTGTGGCGAGGAAAGAGATACCCGGGAGAAGAGGTTACCCCGGATACCTGTACACGGACCTTGCGACGATGTACGAACGTGCGGGGCTTCTCAAGGGCGAAAAGGAGGGTGAGGTCAAGGAAGGCTCGATAACTCAGATACCGGTTCTATCGATGCCGGATGATGACAAGACTCACCCCATACCCGACCTCACCGGATATATAACGGAGGGGCAGATTATTCTCGATCGCTCGCTCCACAGAAAGGGAATCTATCCTCCGATCAACGTGCTGCCCAGCCTCTCCCGACTGAGGGACAAGGGTATCGGCAAGGGGAGGACGAGGGAGGACCACGCCGAGTTGGCCAATCAGCTCTTCTCCTCGTATGCGAGAAGCAAGGAGGTTGAGGAGCTCGCCGTCGTGCTCGGTGAGGCGGCTTTGACGGATACAGACAAGGCGTTCATGAAATTTGGAGAGGCTTTCGAGAAGAGTTTTGTGCAGCAGGCACTCGATGAGAACAGAACGATCGAGCAGACTCTCGATATCGGTTGGGATCTTCTCAGGATGATTCCGAAGATAGAGATAAAGAGAATAAGGGATGAGTACATCGAGAAGTATCTGCCGAAGGAAGAGAAAGATGAATCGGTCTCCGAGAACGAATCGTAACGTCGTGTGTATCTGTGAACTTGATGGGGCTACGGCCTATCTTGGGTAAGGAGATAACTTGAAAATAAAGGTAAACCCAAACAGGATGATGCTGCTTCGCTTGAGGCGGCGGCTCGAACTTGCCGAACGGGGGCACAAGCTTTTGAAGAATAAGCAGGAAAAGCTCATGCAGAACTTCTTCGCCCTCGTCAAGGAAACGGTGGAGTTGCGAAAAGAGGTGGAGAAAAGATTCATCGAGATAGGGTTTCATTACCTCGAAGCGAGAGGTCTAATGGACAGGCAAGCGCTCGATGACGTTCTAAGGGTGTCGGCGAAGAAGGGTAAGTTGAACGTTGACTTCAGGCACGAGATGAACGTCAAACTCCCCGTTTTCTCGTTCGAAATTCCAGAGGGTGACCTGTCGTACAGTTTGCCGTCGTCACCTGTACAGATCGATTCGACGCTCGCGAAGCTCTACGAGGCCTTTCCTGATCTCGTGAGGCTTGCCGAAAAGGAGAATCTTCTCTTTCACCTTTCCGAGGAGCTGGAGAAGACGAGGCGCAGGGTGAATGCGCTGGAGTATGTTCTTATACCGGACCTCGGAGAGGTGATAAGGAGTATCGAGAACAAGCTCAGCGAGAACGAGAGGAGCAATCAGACACGACTCATGAAGATAAAAGACATGGTCAAAGAGAGAGCCGTTTGATCGCCAAATGGCTGACCCGGGGTCGCTCGCGCGGACTTTTTTATTCTCCTCCGCAATTTTTCACGGTGTTCAAAGTAATCCTCAAAAGGGAACGCAAGATACATATTACCCCCTATTAGGAGGTCACCTTATCTCTTCCTGTTTCCGCAAAATAATCTTCAAATTCATTGACATAAGCAAGGCTTCTTCTTATATTTTTGTCGAGAGTGTAAGGTAAAAACCGAAAATATATACAGGAGAGCTTGAGACCCACACCAGTTTACGATCTCCCGGTAAGGTCTCAGATTTTTTTAATGCACAGGGAGAAGTAAACCCCGATGATCGGATTGGTTTGAAGGTAAGGAGTGGTACGATGAGAGATCGTTCCGTATTGAGGCTATCGGCTGCCCTTGTTTCCATTATCCTACTGACATTGTTTTTCAGCGCCCCCGTGATGGCTCAGACGGGCAAGATAACGGGTAAGGTGACTGCCAAGAAGACCGGAGCTGCTCTGCCGTATGCAAACGTCGTTCTGGTTGGAACGAAGATGGGAGCGATGACGTTGACCGACGGCACATATACCGTTGTGGGCGTACCGGTTGGCACCTATACGGTAAAGGTGATGATGATGGGGTACAAGTCCGTTTCGAAGACGGGTGTCAGGGTAAATGCAAACGAAACGGTGACGGTCAATTTTGCTCTGGAAGAGACAATTGTCGGCAAGACTCAGGAAATCATCGTCGAAGCCACTCAGCCGCAGATAGAGCGGAAGGCGAGCCAGACAACACACAAGGTTTCCGGTAAAGAGATGCAGGATCTGCCCGTCGACGACGTCGTCGAGGCTGTTGCTCTGAAAAGTGGTATCGTCAAGACAGGTGACGACCTGCACGTAAGGGGCGGTCGTTCGGGAGAGATACAGTTTCAGATAGATGGTGTACCGGTGGACGATCCTCTCGGAGGAGGAGCGATCTCGGTGGGTCTTCTTGCAACGGATCAGAGCGAAGTGATCACCGGAGGAATGGACGCCGAGTACGGTAATGCACAGTCGGCCGTGATCAACGTTACTACGAGAGAGGGCGGCAGGACGTTCGAAGGGCAAGCCCGTTATATGACGGACGATTTCGGCCGCAAGGACAAGACATATACGAATTACGACAGGTTTAGCATCGGGTTCGGCGGTCCGACGCTGATCAGGAACCTGACGTACTATCTTTCCGGTGAGGCAACATTCACGGATGGGGAAAACTGGACCGTTGCGAGAAAGAACGAGCAGAAGTTCCTCGGTGACTGGATCAAGTTCACCGATAGAAGCTACGAGAGCTATAACGTTCAGGGAAAACTCGCCTGGCAGGTTTCGCCGAGAATGAAGATAACAGGCGAGGCGATATATACACACTCGAGGTCCATGCCTTACATTCACAACTGGAACATCGAGGGGTACGTTCAGAAGGTTTATCGTTTCATCACCCTGAGGCCAAGCAGAGATGTTCAGGCTGAAGAGGCCCGTTCGTTCAGCCAATACACCAGTGTATATTACGGTCCTTGGATTAACAAGGAGATACCGAGAGTAGAATATTACCCTGGAACCCTGGAGCAGCGAAAGAAGGTTATCTATCCGGTTGTTGTTTTTGCGAAGGTCAGGGATCCGAACGATCTGACCAAACCGGCTTACCTTGTCCGCTACGACAACTTCTATGCAAGGATTTTGACGAATGTCTATGGAGAGGACGTGGAGGTTATCTGGGACGAAGCGATAGTGAATCAGAACGGTGAGAAAGAAAAATACGAGAGCAAGATAATGTTTGAAGGGTTTCAGAATCCTGAGAGCCACTTCAGCCATTTCAGGGACGATTCGAGCTATGTTTATTTCAATTCGGCCGAGAGGACGGCTACGAACAAATCGAACAACCTCAATGTTAAGTTTGCCTTGAATCACAATATCAGCGACGATGTTCTCTATTCGATCAAATTGAGTACGGTAAGATTCAATACGTTGTCGACAGTGAACGACAAGGAGCCGGAAGAGTATTCTAGTGCGGGCATGCCGGCGATACTCCCCAATGGAGACTGGCGTTACAGCGGTGTCAGCAACATGGTTTTCTATACCGATCCCGAACATCCTTACTTCGTGACCTGTTACGATTATCCGAACTACCATCATCGTAAGAGCGCTACTTACATTTTAAAGGCTGACTTGACATCGAAGAAATGGGAGAGCCACAAATTCAAGACAGGTATTCAGGCGATATACAACGACCTCGACGAGGAGTTGAGAGTGTATCCATCGAGGTTGAGATTGCTAGAGGACGGCACTTACGTACAGGGACTCAGCGTCAACGTGTTCCACAACTTCAACCCTGAAGCCTCTTACTACATTCAGGACAAGTGGGAGTATCAGGGGATGGTTGTGAATGCTGGTTTAAGGGTCGATTTCTTCTCTCCCGGTAACAATACCGATATTAAGATCAGGAGCTCCGAGATTAACCCGAATGTCGAGAAGTACAAGTTTCAGATAAGTCCGCGTATCGGTTTTGCTTTTCCGATCACCGACAAGGACAAATTCCACTTCCATTACGGCCGGTTCACCCAATGGCCGAGCAGATCGTATCTTTTCCAGACTCAGGACCTCATTGGGTGGGGCGGTATCCTTGGCAATCCAAACCTCAATGAGGAGCTCACGATTTCTTATCAGGCTGGTGTGTCTCACCAGTTCACAGAGACGGTCGCAGGGCATTTCGTTGTGTTTTCGAAGGACATATACGGGCTTATCTCTTCGACGAGGGTATTCGACGAGAGCCTCGGTGTGCAGGGCTATAGATACATCAATAAAACCTACGCAAGTTCGAGAGGTCTGGAGGTCAGCATAGAGAAGAGACTGAGCAAATATATCGGCGGAGAGATATCCTATACATATTCATACGCCGACGGTGTTGCTTCGGACGCGAACTTTGGAGTTACCGCAGAGGGCCTTTCCCATCTCCCTACTCAGGAACTCCCTCTCGATTGGGATCAGCGTCATACGCTCAATGTGACCCTGAGGATACAGGATGAAAACAAGTGGGGTGCAACGATTGTTTACTCGTACGGCAGCGGTCTCCCTTGGACTCCTTATGATAGGTTTGCAAGGCGTCAGGATCCGTTGTGGGAAAATTCGAAACGTCTCGACCCGACTCATGTCATCAATATTCAGGGCAGAAAGAAGTTCAAGATATATGGGCAGGAGCTCACTCTGTTCTTCGAGGGAAGGAACCTACTCGACGAGGACGTGTTGGTCCCCGGCGGAACCGCTCCCGGGGCATGGCCTGGTATGATCAACGCTCAGATGGACGGCGGCTCCTACCTCACGGAAACCGGGAAGTTCGGCGGCGCTTACCTGCAGGATCTCGATGAGGACGGCATAGACGATTTTACTCCTGTTCATGATCCTACGATTTGGGACACTCATAGACTCTGGAGGATTGGATTTGGATTTCAGTTCTAATACGCCTCTTAGTTCAAGGGGGTTGGGGCAATGAATAAGAGAGCTCTCTTTATAATTGTATTGCTGTTCTTCGTGACATCCATTCTGACTACCAACAGCTATGCGCGTAAAGAAGACGATGAGTGGATGAAAAAGATGGAGAAAATGCAGAACATATGGGTAACGGACAATTCGCCCGTAATGAACGTGGGCAACCTCCAGATGCATGTCTGTAACTGGGGATGTTTCGGTTCATTCCCCGGCTCGACGTGGCCTTTTTCTGAGACTCCGTCCGCTCAATGGCCCGCCAACTCGGGCGTTGAATATCTATATATTGCAGGGCTATGGGTGGGTGCAAAGAAGAATGGAGTGCCGGTTGTCTCTACGGCTGCATACGAAGCAGAGTTCGAACCCGATCCCTACGACGAATTGCAGAAGGTGTACCGGTCTTTCGAGGGTGCGCCGGGCGGCGCTCGTTTCCCTGGCCCCGCCGACGACGATAATGACGGCCTCATCGATGAGGATTGGCTAAACGGCGTTGATGACGACAGTGATGGCAAGATAGACGAGGATTTCGCTGCTATAGGCAAGGAGATGCTCGTATGTTGGTTCACTGACGATACTCCGGCCGCAATTCAGCGTTATCCGGAGCACACGCCGTTGCACCTCAAGGTGAGGCAGGAGAGCTATCAGTGGGAAGAGAGGAGGTTCTACAACTTCGTCGGCGTCGAATACAAGATAACGAATTACGGGCATGAAAGCCTCGACGATGTATTTATCGGTTTCTTCGCCGATGGTGATTCGGGGCCGAGGACCAGAGAGAACTACTGGATGGACGATTTGACCGGCCTATGGGAAGGAATCGTTTGCGGCAAGAGGGGAAACAAAGAGATACCTTTGAGAGTAAGCATAGCCTGGTTCCACGATGACGATGCGGACGACGGAAAGACTCCCGGTTGGTTCGGCGTCATGTTCCTCGGGCACGATACCGATCCGCTCGGCGAGAACGCGCCGCAGCACGTGGGAATAACCTCTTATCAGAACTTTTCCGGAAGTCAGCCATATGAGCAGGGCGGTGATCCTACGAACGATTTTCAGAGATACGAGTTGATGAGCAAAGAGCAAAAAGACAGGGACGCAACGGTACCTCGTGACTATAGAATGCTTCTTGCGACCGGTCCGTTCAAGGAGCTGCCTCCCGACAGCACGATGACGCTTCAGGTGGCTTTTATCATCGGTGACGGCGAAGAGGGCATGCTGGAGACTGCTGCCAGCGCCGCGCTCACGTATTATGGCAACTGGTTCGATGTGGACGGCAACCCGCAGACGGGTGTCTATGGAAGAGAGACCCCGCTTTACGGTCCCGCGAACAATGTCGAACCGGATTCCTGTGATGATGTTCAGGAGAATCTCTCCGCTGTGAAAGGACAAGTTATTTGGGTCAACGCCGATTGTCGTCAGGAACTCGAGCTCTGGAACAACACGAAGTGCAAGAAGGGCGGTGCAACATTCCACGATTATCAGACTGGAGTCGACGGTAAGGAAACACAGGTTCATTGGCTCGTAGGATCGGCACCGCCGCCGCCGCATATGAGGCTCCTGCCGGGTAACGGCAAGGTTACGATACTCTGGGACAATTTCAGTGAGGTGACGCCCGATGTCAGTACTCTCGAGT
>NATK01000120.1 GCA_002085285.1 Candidatus Latescibacteria bacterium 4484_7 | reverse complement strand
GTAACGAGAAAGGGAACGGTCGCTGTTCCCGCCGGAGATTTTGAGCTGATTTGCAGCGAACTGCCGGACTATTTTATTCCGCAATCTCTCAATGTTTCTGCGATGGGTGATGTGAAAACCGATATCCTCAACATCAACGTGGAGAGATGCAATCCGATGTCGAAGAAGTCGAAGAGATATACGGAGCTCAAGAGGAAGCTCGAAGATTGTCGAAGAAGTCGAAGAGATATACGGAGCTCAAGAGGAAGCTCGAAGATCTACGGGACAGGATGGATGCAATCAAGTCGAACCTTTCGTCTATTTCAAAGAAGAAGGATCTGCTCACTGCGATGGGTGAATACTCGGCCGATGAAACGCACAAGCAGATTGCCTTGCAGAGGGTGAATCTGGAGAGCTGGAAAGGTGTGCTCGATTTCTATGAGAGCGAGTATGAGGGAATTGAAAAGGAGAATGCAAAGCTCGTAAAGGAGAAGGCAAAGCTGCAGAAGGATATAGACTGGGTGTCTTCTGTGATCGATTCGATGAATTATTCGGGGAAATCATGCAGGAATATCATAGTTAAATGTTCGAGTGAGGCGCCAGGCACGCTGAGCGTTGAGTTTTCCTACCTTGTTAACTTCGTCTTTTGGGTGCCGGAGTATATTGTAACACTCGACAAAGAGAATGATAAGATAACACTCGGTTATAACGCTCGTGTTTCTCAGTCGTCCGGTGAGGATTGGGATAATGTTGAGATAATACTATCCACTGCTACTCCCGGTATCGGAGCACGCCCCCCGAAGCTTAAGCCGTATTTTCTCTCGACCTCGGTAGTGAATATTGCTCCGTTGCACTTTGATAAGATAATATCGACGCCGCCACCTCCCCCATCAAAATCAGGCGCTGGGAGATCGGAAGAGGGAATTCATGTAAGAGGAGGACGCAGCGGTCATGTTTCGTATCAGGCCGAGAAGCCGGAATTAACCGGAATGAATACTCCCTTTTCGACGAATTTCATCGTTCCAAGGCCGGTCAGCCTGAAATCGGGCGGCGAGAAAAAGCGTTTTCTCATAAAGCAGAGTGAACTCAAGGGAGAATTTTCACTTTATTCCGTCCCGTCGATATCGAAGAACGTATTTATAAAGAGCTCGATAACGAATACCACAGGGATCCCTATTCTTGCAGGTCCTGTCGAGGTATATGTCAAAACGGGCGGAGGCAAACAAAAGGTGACGAACTATGTAGGCAAGGATTCGTGGGAATCCATAGCGAATGGGCAGAAGTTCGATATGTTCTTTGGAGTCGATCAGGATATAAAGGTCAAGCACAAGCTATTGAAGAAGGAGGTGCTCTCAAAGGCTGGTGCGAGCAAGAAGAGGATCCGCTATTCTTATCTGACCACGCTGCAGAGCTTCAAGAAGAAGGATGTGGATATTGTTGTGAGAGACCGAATCCCTGTATCAATAGACAAGGATGTCAAGGTCTCGGGTGTAAAGATAGAACCGAAGGAGTACGTTAAAGAAGGGGACGGGCTCATAAAATGGAAACTTACACTCACACCGAAGGTAAAGCAGGAGATAAGGATCACATATACGATAACATCTCCTCCTGACTGGGAAGCCACGGAGTCTGTCTATAGGAGGTGACGGCTCATCAGGTGTTGGCGGCAGATGCATCCGCGCATCCGCCGCGTAGAATGAATAGACATGCACCTCGGCGGTCTCGAAAAGGCTGTCTTGTACGATAGAGGGCCCCCTCGGCGGGCAGTGAGACGGCCCTCGATTTATCAGATGAAGAGTTGTATCCGATTGTTCAATGTGTTCATAGGTGTTCAATTTGTGTAGCAGCTTTGATATCAATCAGTTGCCCACTCAAGCTATTTATCCCCGTTCAGATCTCTGACGATTTTTGAGCGGTAAAAATGCCTTCTCCTCTTGTGCGAAGCTATGTGCACATCCTATTTTGATCGGCGTAACATGTTGTATGTCGGACAAGTACGGAATCCCCTCGTCTATTCACCCACTTCGTTTTTATCCATTTCGAATCGTTGGCATTCAATATGTATTTACAGGTTGCCGAAAGAGGTGAGATTCGGTACGGAGGAGAAATTCGAGAAATGGATTCGAAGGTTATAGGAAATATCGATTTTAAGAAGAACGCCGGGGTCGCAAGGAGACTTCATCCGATGGTGAGGTTTATTCTCGACGGCGTCCTTTTTCTACTTATATGTATTTCTATCCTGGTTTCGTTTACACTTATTAAGCATTCCATGAGTAGAAGGGGCTATAAAATAGCTGCTGAACATGGCGCTGTTAAGAAGCTCATGGCTTCCAGGCCGGCGGTGGCGCAGTTCGCAGAGGAGCATGACGGCAATATCGTGCTTCTATTTCTCGACTTCGAATGCGTCAGGTGTGCAAAGGCATGGAGGGATATACACGAGTATCTGCCGGCGGCTTCGCAGCGCTACGGGACAGCTCTTGTCTTATCACGAACCTCCATCAAAGATCCAGTTTACAATATCATCTATGACGGCGATCGAGGCATCTCAGCCGACTTCGGCATAAGCGCTGAGCCTTCGATGGTCGTTATTGACGGTGGCGAGGTGGCTAATGTGATCGATACCAATGGAGGGATAGTCGATTGGTTCAGAGGAAACGGGGGTGCGGGGCGGCAAGGGCCCGGAGAGGAGGTGAAGTCACCTGGGCTATTCAGTAAATAATTGTTTAATTGTAGATGAGGAGTGTGGTATAGAAAGGGAGGGGTAAGATGAAAAGATTGATCATCGCCTTGGTTCTTGTTTCTTTCGTTTCGTTGAGTGTTGCTTCGATGTCGGTAGTAACCTTCGGGGCGAATGTCCCCTTGAATCAGAAGGGCACGACGGCCGTAGAGCAGCCGATTTCACCCGTTGCGGGAGGAGTGTCGGGTGATGATGCGGCTAACCTGCAGGGGCTCTGGCATAAGATCGGCAAGATCATAAGAACGGTTGCGATCTTCGTTGCCAATGCAGTCAACTATTATCTCTGCAACCAGTACCCTGAATATTGGCCGCAGTATTTCTGCCATTATTTCTAAATTAGGTGTTCAGCCTGAGGGGCGGTGCCGGGTGCCTTCGCCGCGCCGCCCCGGCCCTGATCCGCGGGGGAGGAAATGAAAGGCTTTTCTGTTCTGTTAGCATTTTTGTTCGTGATCGGCTCTTTGAGCGCATCGGCAATAAGTGCCGAAGTATTTTACGACTATTCGGCGAAGTGCAGGCTCTTGCCTGAGGCAATGGCACTCGAGGGGAGCTGTACCGTCTCTTACAGCGTTATAGACCCGCTGATGGCTTCGAGCATCCTGATCTATGCATCGAAGGAGCCCGATAACGATAGGTTCTACTACTCGAAGGATGCGGCTTACAACGAGGATCCGATAAAAGAGAGGGACAATGCAGACTGGATCGAACTGCACGAACTCGTCGTAGACGGGGACACGGTCGACCTCTCCAGCCTGAAGCAGGAAGATGTGCTTTTGAGATACCGCTTCAAGGAGAAGAAGAAGCCGGGCAGATCGACTGGTCGCATCCGGTTTCATCGAGAGCGATAGCCTCGAGGGAGGGGACAGGGTCTATCGCGTAACCGATCCGAATATCTCGGTCCCGTACTGGGTAGCGAGCCCGAGGATAAAAATGATCGAATCAGATGACGAACCGATCAGATACCGTATATATTCGGCGTGCGGCCCTTACCCGGAAGGGGCGATCGATGAATTGAGGGAACAGGTGGAAAAGATGTACGACTTCTTCGGTTCGCCGGTCGGTGACAGGCAGGATCTGAGCTTTATTTTAATGCCAATACACATGTCCGGGCTAGGCGGCGCCAACGGCGGCAACATTGTTTTCATAAACAGGATATATTACAAGAGCTCCATATTGAGTCACTTCTATCCTCATCTCTTTCTGCACGAGCTTCTGCACTACTGGTTCATGAATCGGGTCTTCGGTAAGCTCACAGAGGCCGATTTCAACTTTCACGAATGCTTCGTAAGGAATACCACCGCCATGTTGAGCAGGGGTAGTCTCGCCGTGGAGCGTAAGAGGAGGGTAAAGGGCGTTTCGAGGTGGTTCACCTTTCTGAGCAGGGTAGATTCGTTGATAGATACGAGCCCCCAGCGCGGCGGCTATCATTTCTCGATATTCAAATCGAAGAATGTCGGTGAGATCCCTAAGGCGGAGAAGGGGGCAGCGGCGCTCAACTCGATCTCCCTTCAGTTCCCGCTGGATCAATGGGAGCAAAGGGTACTTAGGTATTTCAAGGCGGTCAAAGAGAAGCGCCCGATTACATTCGACCTGTTCTGCCGCCAGAACCGGGACATTGCTCCCTATCTCAAGAGCTGGTTCGAGGAACCGAAAGACTTTGACTACGCAGTGGGCCGCGTGGAATCGAGGCCGTTAGGAGCAGGCCAGTACGAGTCGATGATAGAGATCGTGAACAAGGGGGGGATCGTTTCGCCGTGCCCCGTGCAAATTACCTACGAGGATGGTTCCTCCGAGATGAAGACCATCGCCACGGGCAAGGTGGATACGATAACAGAAACGACCGATTCGCCCGTTAGAGAGGTTATGATCGATCCGGCTCACATCGTTCCCGATTACGATCGCTCGAACGACAGCAATCGGGCCGAACTGAGATTCAGGGCATCGTTCTTTCCGCGCAGAGGGGATGAGCGCACTGTGGTGATGAGTGTGATGCCGCTTCCCATGTACTCAGAACAAACCGGCTGGAACCTCTCGTCGAACATTCTATCCCTCTATGGCGCAACAAGAAGCTTCGGTGCCGCTGGAAACAGCATGGACGCAATGACGATCAATCTCGGCTACAATTTCAGGGAGCAAGGTCTCGTCTGGAATGCACACATAGAAAAATCCATCGGGCTTCTTCCCGGGATTAGCACTTTGTATCTGAAAGCGCTGGATGACCCTGAGATGAGGCTCTACAGCATCCGGCTCAAGTCGAAATCCTCCAGATCGTTCAACGATCCGCCCATTAGAAATTTTTCCATCTTTGTAGATTTCAAGAATCTGTACAGGCCTTCCTATAGAGAGAGGCCGGATTGGACGACTGGATACAACCTGTTCGTAGGCACGACATTTGGATGGAAGAACACGAAGACACTCTTATACCCGGTGAAGGGAAACTCTCTTCATTTCAGCGCGGGTAAGGGGTTCGATGTCGCTGGAGGCGACTGGGATTACGAGAAGTTCTCCGCCGAAGCGGCCGATTACAGGCTGATGCCCTTTATCACCATACTTGCAAACAGGCTCTTCGTTGGCGAAATCCGGGGTGGTGCTCCAATTCAGGAACGCTTCGATGTTGCAAAAGACGCCCTGTTCTCCTCTTATCCGGTCTATGAGAGGAATGGTTACAGGATCATCGCTTTAGACTCGGAGCTCAGGATAAGAAAGCGCCTGCCGGTTTTCGATACGGCGATCTTTGTGAGAAACGCATGGCTGCAGGATTACGGTGAATCGGACTTGAGACATGCATCGGAGCTGGGGTTCTCCCTGAGAACGAACATATTGAAAGTCTCACTCGATCTCACACTGCTCAGGCGCGGTTTCGACGGCTCGATCGATCATCGCCCCGCCTTCCAGATAAAGGTCGGAGAGCCGTTCGGATACTCGCAGATTCGCTATGTGTCGAGAGGGCAGTGAGGCCTGACGATCGGCATCCGTGACTGTTTGTACCTGTGACGTCCGTAGCAAAGATCAAATATCGAAGACGCCGTGATTTCTTATGTTTATATTGGAATCTTTGGATGAATCATTGCGGGCAATCGTTTGTTTGACCTGCGACGGACCGACGGCGACAGCATGCTGATATCGAGCGGGGATATGATTTTCTTATGGACAATTCAGAGTATCGATAGAATACTTGGGCTGTCTGTGCTGCATTAGATTGGTCCGGCAAGGAGGAATTGTAGAGTGATACTTTTTTCCGCAGGCAAAATAAGGAGTTCGTTTCGGGGCACTTCGATATCTCATCTGTTTGCAGCGGGCTTGATGTTTCTGGTATCTTTGATTTCAGGTTGTGGGCACGAAAGCTCGATCGAGTTGCCTTCGCCAACTGTTTCTTCGGTCGTCCCTGACAGTGCAGGGTATAAGGATACTCTCACGATCTATGGGAGCGGGTTCAAACGGGATCGCTCGTTGTACAGGGTGGTTTTTTCCCCCTTTGAAGGTTCTGGAAACGGTAGCGAGCTCCTCGGGTCTATTCCCGGGGTGAGCAGCAGAGAAGTTACCCCTATATCGGTGAGCGGCGATCACCTCGTCTGCATCGTGCCCGACGGCGTTTTCACCAAGAGCATCGCCGTCGAAAATACAGCCCTTTCTGGAATATTCCCCATGGGGGTTGCCCCTCCTCCGTCGATATCGAGCCCCCTTGGCTTCAATGTCCTGTTGCATAAGGGGGATGTGGCCAGGATATTCTTCACCTCTTATGGCTACCGATGGAATGTTAAGCCGCTCGATTCGAGCGATGATTATCTTGTGATAATCTTTTGCAGCTCGGTTCCCGAGCAGAATACAGACGTATTCGATTATTCCGTCGAATTTGCCAATTCAACCGGAAATGTCCTCGCGGTCAATGGTGCAGAGCGGGGCCTCGGTGCAAGCGGGGGGGGTGAGGGCCCCACCGCCGATGGCAAAAACGGCAGGCGGCTTACCATGGGGCTTCTCGCTATGAATGGAGAGAAGGCGTTCAAACGTCATGTCCGCAGAGAAATCAGCGAACTCCTGGAAAGGGAGGGACATCGACGGCAGCACCATCCGCATAGCATCGAAGCGTGGAGACGGTTCGAAGGCAGCGCACCCCAATCCGCTTCTTTCAACGTGCTGAATACAGCTACGGGAAGTGTGCTGGATCCTTCCAATTTCACCGTCGTACAGGCCGAGTTGAAGTACGAAGGCGAACACACACTCCTGTATGTAGACACCAACACTCCGCCGAGCTGTTTGACGGACGACGATGCGCGGTTTCTCGGCTCGGCGTTCGACGAGCACATCTATCAGACCGATCACGAGTATTTCGGCACCGAGTCCGACATCAATCATGACGGCAAGGTTGCCATTCTAATGTCTCCGGTGATAAACGCCCTCACGGCGCCGGGAACGGCTGATACGGAGGGGTTCATCGCAGGCTTTTTCCTTGCGAACGATCTCCTGCCGCACTACCTCGACAGCAGAACAACGAACGGAATGGAGATCTTCTATACGATTGTACCTGACCCTGCCGGCAGATATGGGAACGTTTTTCCGAAAGACAAGACGATTGATGTCGTGGAGGGCGTTTTGGGGCACGAGTTTCTCCATATGATACTCTTCAACTACAGGGTCCTCATCTACGGAAGAGGGTATTCGGGGGAATACATGGAGGAGTTGTGGCTCAATGAGGGCCTTGCTCACATAGCGGAAGACCTCAACAACCATAATTCTGACAATATAAAGAGAGCAAACATGTTCCTGAACGATCCGGGCGGCGTTGCGTTGATCTACGGAGGCGACGAACTCGAGGAACGAGGTGCCGCTTATCTTTTCCTCAGATATTTGGGCGACCGATTCGGTGATACCATCTTCAAGAAGCTCGTTCAATCGCACTATGCAGGTATTGCTAATATCGAGCACAATACAGGCATGCACTTTTTCGACGCGTTCGCAGATTGGAGCGCCGCCTGCTACTTGAGCGGTCTCGGCATAACGAGTGACCCCAGATTCTCCTACACATCGGTAGATCTAAGGAACGATTTCGATGCCCTTCACGTAGAGGATATTCCATCGGGAAGCGATTCATACAGCAGCACGGTGAAGGCTATGGGTCCGGAATTTCTGCTGACGCATTTCAACGGCGGATCCACGAGCAGCATAGATATCGAATCGAAAGGATCGAATGCGGGGAAAATGAATGCGATTCTCATCAAGCTCGACGATTAGCTCTGTGCTGGTTGCGATCGCTGCACTCGTTTTTTCGTGCAGCCATCGCATAGAGACCGAAGACATTGGGCAGGGTGATGTGTCTTTATGTGGAAGGCTCGGGTTCGCCGGAGAGACTCCGTTCGAGAGGCGAATCATTCTCTCGGACGCCGATGGAGTCATCTGGACGCTGGAGAACGGATCTCTTGAGGGGGAACTTCTAAGTCTCGCAGGGTTCGATGCCACAGTCAGAGGAAGATTGCTGGGGCAAACCGAGCAAGGCCCGCGTATATTCGTCGAACGATACGAGGTCGTTCCGCCGGAAGGCGAGGAATTTTTGATAGGAACCCTCAAAGAGGCAAACGACGGTATCCTTTGCATAGATGAGCGTGATAGGGGGGCATTCGTCCTGGAGGGCGGCCTCGTTCCCGCACTCAGTGAATTCGTCGGGCAAAAGGTGTGGGTCATTGGGAGACGAGTGAGTGTCGTAAAAGACAAAATGGAAAAACTGGAAATGCCAGAGAGTCGTTCGAAGAAACCGGTGAACGGTTCTTCGCCTGACTCGATCGGCGGCTCTTGTTCGATTGAAGAGGCCTGGGGCGTATTTAGAGTTCGTGGGTATGGAGTTCTTGGGCTCTAATCTATGTTGATGCCCCTTGATTCAGATCCTCGAATCCCGATTCCTTGAGACATTCGTCGAGGTTGGTGAATTGAACGAACTTCACCTCTTCCAGCTGTTTGAAAAAGAGGTTTAGTCTCTCGTAGCAAGGCTCTATCTTTTCGTGAAACCTTTCCCTCAGAATTTCACCGATCTCTTTTATGTTTTTCTCGCCGTCGCAAAGCATCCAGACGGAGCTTCCGATCTCATCGAGCTTGATCTTTAGAAAGCTGGTCTTGAGTCTCGGTTCAAAGATCTTCTTCATCCACTTGTTCTTGAACTTCTTCTTCTTCTTTTCTCTTTTTCCAAACATTTTTTTCACCAGTATTCAATTTAATAAAAAAGAAGTCCCCGGGCGAGCGATTTCGCCCAGGGACTTCTCCGTCATCGAATTATGCTTCTTCCGATTCTCCGCTGTTCTTTGCGTTGCGAAGCGGAATCTGAATTAGCGTATCTTCGGCAGAATTGGCTTGCCGCCGCCGGCGACGACCGTTGCCGCTATGACGATACCCATCAACGCTTCACCTGCGATGAGGCCAGAAGCAAGCAGGATACCCGTGTTTTCGACCTTCTCCTTGTTGAGCTTCTTCTTCTCTCTGATAAGATCGACAACCCACTTTATGATTCCGCCGATGAATATCGCGAATGTCGTATGGAACGGCAGGTACATTCCGACTGCGATAAGCATTGGTGAGGGGGCTCCTATGAGAATGAGGCCTATTGAGAAGAGTGCTCCCATTATTACGAGCGGCCATGCCATTCCACCGGAGATTATACCCTGGCTGAGCATGGCCATGAGTCCTGCCTGAGGAGCTGGCAGGAGTTCGCCTCCGATACCTCCCATCTCGGCATAGCCTGTGTGAAGGAGCTGAAGAACCAGCGCCATTACGAATGCCGCAGCAATAACGCCGATCATACAACCCATCTCCATGGCCTTCGGTGTACCTCCGAGTATGTGTCCAACCTTGAGGTCTTGCATGATGTCACCTGCGACGCCGCTCGATACGCAGACGACTGCAGCTACACCGAGGACTGCGGCGATCCCGGAGGGACCCTTGACTCCCACAGCCACCATGAGTAGCGCCGCCACGATCAACGTCGAAAGCGTGAGCCCCGAGATCGGGTTGTTGCTCGACCCTATCGTTCCGACGAGGAAGCCGGCGACCGCTGCGAAGAGGAATCCCGCGATCGTCATGACCACAGCCGAGACCAGGGCGCCTATGATGCTGTGGCTGAAGTGATAGTAGAGAAAGAAAATCGGGATAACCAGGGCGATGATTCCGATGATTGTGATCGAATAAGGAATATCCTTCTCCAGTCTGTTGATCTTTTCATCACCGGATTTCTTGCCTATCTTGCCAAGGTCTTTGAATGCCCTTGCAATTCCTGTTGAGAGCGAGTTGCGCATCTTGAACAGCGTGTAGAAAGCGCCAACGATCATTGCGCCCACCGCAAACGGTCTCACCTGAGAGTTCCACACGGCTGCTGTTATGTCGAGCCAGCTTGTCCCGCTCGCTGCCAGTGCCTTGAAGCCGCCGTTGATGAAGATGAACAGCGGAATGAACATCATGTGTCCGAAGACGCCGCCCGAGAATACGATGGCGGAGAGCTTGGGCCCGATGATGTATCCCACACCAAGCATTGCGGGTGAGGCTGCGGGTGATTCGATGTACATCCCGCCTGTCGGGTTGCTTGCAGTACCGACCTGATGCATGCCGCTTGTCAGCAGTTTAAAATTCTTCACGATAGGCAGCGCGTAGAACTTTTTTACATAGCCCTGGACCAGCTGGAACCCGAAGTTATTCCTGAAAAGCTCCAGAAAAGCAGCGAGTCCTATCGAACCGAATACGTATTTGGCCCCTGTGGCTCCACCCTGTCCTGCCTTTACGATCTCGGCACAGGCAACACTCTCCGGGAAGGGGAGACTTGTATCCTCGATGAGAACCCTCCTCAGGAATATTACAAACAATACTCCAAGGATTCCCCCCACCAGCATAAGCATCGTGCTTTCCCAGTAGTGAATGTTGTTCCAGATGTGTTTGCCGGTAGCAGGGTCTTGTGCTATCAGGAACGCCGGGATTGTGAATATGGCGCCGGCGACAAGAGCTTCCCCAACCGCTGCGGTTGTTCGGCAGGTGTTCTCTTCGAGAACCGTGCCCTTCAGCCCTCTGAGAATGGCCATAGCCATGACCGCAGCAGGGAACGTCGCTGCGACGGTCATGCCGGCAACCAGCCCCAGGTAAGCGTTTGCCGCTCCCAGCACTACTGCCAGAACTGCTCCTACAAGCACTGCAGGGAGTGTGAACTCCTTAAGCCTGGCATCAGCCGGAACATAGGGCTTAAAAGGTTTGTCGGCCATTGAGCCCTCCTTCCAAGGAAAAAGAGAAAATAACTGACGAATCTTCGACACGTGTGTTTAAGCATTCGGATAATATCCTTTTGGGGCGAAGTTAGTCAAGAAAATGATTCGCTCATGCATCGTCAAAATCTTGACCTGACGACGAAGTATCGGGCAGGTAAGGGTTCGTAATGGACCGTGCATCATGTTAAACGAGCGAGAGATGCGCGAGCTCCGGACAACGAGGCACGGGAATTGCGTCCACGGTCTCGGGGATTCCATGTGCTGAGAGCTAGAGATTGGTTGCCGTTCGTTTCGCCAGCTTTTTTTCACACGAGTCCCTGGAGTGTTCATGTCTTAGAAAACGGAATGCGTTTTTTGACGCGTCCGCAGGCAAATGATCGTGTTTATGGTGAGGTGGTGATGGGAAGGTTCTGTTTTGATCCTCCGCTTATAGGTTTGTCCAGTGGGATGCAGAGGGTGGTATCGATGATATCGAGGGCCTCGGCGACGGATTCGACCGTTCTGGTTACCGGTGAGAGCGGTACGGGCAAAGAGGTGGTTGTAAGAAACATTCACCGCCTCAGCGCGCGGGCATCGAAGCCCCTCGTGATACTGAACGCTCTCGAGGTTCCGGACACTCTGCTCCAGAGTGAGTTGTTCGGCTACGCGCGGGGCACGTTCACAGGCGCAGTGCGCGATCGTGAGGGGCTGGTGGAAAAGGCGAACGGTGGGACATTCTTTCTCGACGAAATTGGGGATATGCCTCCTTCTCTGCAGGCGTCTCTTCTCAGGACGGTTCAGGAAAGAGAGGTAAGAAGAATGGGTGAAGGAGCCCGCAGACGAATCGATGTGAGGTTCGTCTTCGCTACGAACAGAAACCTCGAATCCCTGGTGAGAAAAGGAAATTTCAGGGCAGATCTCTTCTACAGGATCAATGTAATAAGGATCAAAATTCCCCCGCTCAGAGAGAGGCGCGAAGATATCCCCGTGCTGGCCGAGTATTTTCTGCGTGAAATCGGTGCCGAGATGGGACGCCGGACACAGAGGTTTTCTGCAGATGCCTTGAGAATGCTCACCGCGTACGACTGGCCGGGAAACGTCCGGGAACTGAGGAATGAGGTCGAAAGAATCCTCGTGATGAATGACGATCCGGATCAGGCGACGTTGTCGACCGATCTACTCTCGGCAAAGGTGA
>NATK01000119.1 GCA_002085285.1 Candidatus Latescibacteria bacterium 4484_7 | reverse complement strand
GGTGAAGGCGAGATTAATCGACCACCTCATGTACCGTCACTGGAACAGATGGAGAGAGGGCAGATGGAGCCACCTCTTCATAAGCGACACCAATGGCAAGATACTCGCCGAGCTCAATCAGGGCCGAACCGATGTGCCGCCCATCGCCCTCGGCGGCGAGAGGGACTACGACTTTTCGCACGACTCGAAAGAGATATGCTTTACGATGAACCCCGACCCAGTCGTCGCCGTATCGACGAATAACGACCTCTTCATCGCTTCGCTCCCCGACGGCAAGCCGGTCGATATCACCGCAGAGAATCACTCTAATGACAACAACCCGAGATATTCACCGAACGGAAGATACATAGCGTACAGAGCCCAATTTACTCCCGGGTTTGAATCGGACAAGTACCGCCTCGTACTCTACGACAGAAAGAGCCACAAGAAGAAGGTCCTCACAGAGAAGTTCGATTACAGCATCGAGGACTTCGTCTGGGCACCTGACAGCAAGACACTCTACTTCAATACGGAGGACAGGGGCAGGATATCGATAGGAAAGGTAACGGTCAAGGGGAACGATGCAAGACTCATAATAACCGGAGGGTACGATGCAGCCCTTCGAATCACACCAGACGGCAAAAGCCTCATTCTCGCAAGACAGAGTGTCACACACCCAACCGATCTATACAAAGCCTCGACGAGGGGAGCGAGAATCGTTCAGCTCACCGACATCAACAAAGAGGTATTGAGCTCTATTAAGATGAATCCGGTGCAGGAATTCTGGTACTACGGAGCCGATTCGACACGAGTAGAAGGAATGCTCGTAAAACCACCGTTCTTCACGGAGGGCAAGAAGTACCCGATGATCCTTCTTATTCATGGAGGGCCTCAGGGGGCTTTCGGCGACGAGTTCCACTACAGATGGAACGCTCAGATGTTTGCCTCACCCGGTTATGTAGTCGTGATGCTCAATCCGAGGGGAAGCACGGGCTACGGCCAAAAGTTCACCAGCGAGATAAGCGGTGACTGGGGCGGCAAGTGCTACAGAGACATTATGAAGGGAATCGACTACGTCTATTCCAATTACAACGGTTTCATAGATACGACGAGGGTCGCCGCAGCCGGTGCCTCGTTCGGAGGCTACATGATCGACTGGCTCGAAGGGCATACCGACCGCTTCCGCTGCATGGTCTCGCATGCAGGGGTCTACGATCTCACGAGCATGTACGGAGCCACCGAAGAGCTCTGGTTCCCCGAATGGGAATTCAAAGGAACGCCGTGGACGAATCCGGAGAGCTATACGAGGTGGTCGCCGAGTGAGTACGCAGCGAACTTCAAGACCCCGTGCCTCGTCGTCCAGGGAGAGATGGACTTCCGCGTGCCCTACAACCAGGGGCTCGAATTCTTCACCGCCCTGCAGAGACAGGGGGTCCCGTCGAAGCTACTCTTCTTCCCGGACGAATACCACTTCGTAGTGAAGCCGCTCAACGCGGAGCTCTGGTGGAAGACACTGCATGAATGGTTCGCCGAGTATCTGAAGTAGAACCTGCACAGACAAAAATCGGGCTGCTCCGGATCGCCTCGTTCGCGATAAATCGATCCCTGGGCAGCCCCGATAATCCGCGGTCTACAACTCCGGGCCCTCGTTGCAGCCGAAAGACAAGGCGGTTCTACTTTCCACCATAAAAAAACGAAAAACCGGAAAAGAGATCCGATAGAGGGGTCACACTGGCCACCTCCTTCAGAACCTTTCCCGGTAAAATTCGTAACTTTCACCCTATATCAAAACATATCTCCAAGGGCAGGTGCATTATATCACAGAGCCTGGAAAAGTCAAAGGCCAAATTCAAAAAATGCGGAACAGGAAAAGGCAAGGCGCCCCCCGGTCATTAGGAAGCACAATTCCCTTTCATTCCTTTAACTTAAGAAATCAACAAACCGCTTCGAAACGACACTCTTAGAGAGCACATCCGGCCCGCTGAAGACATTTCCCATGGTAAAACAGGTCTTGGGCCAAAGTCCCGGACGAAACGCTAATCCCCGCCCTTCAGGCTGTGCGCAGTCACGGAACGATGAGGTACCCCTCGCCGGCCGGAACAACGGTACCTGTCACCGAAACAGCCGATACGACTCCACGCTCACAGAGCACCGTCACATCGATCTTGCTCGGTCTGCCTATCTCTGCCCCCTGTAATATCCTTATCTCGAGCTTCGCAGGGAACTTGAATATTCTCGAAAGGTAGCCGCCGACGGCACCCGAAGCGGAACCGGTCGCCGGGTCCTCCTGCACGCCGAGCGTCGGGGCAAAGAATCTCGAATGCAGATCGATGCGCGAACCTTCCTTGCGGGAAAAGATGTAGATGCCGCTCACATGATACCTTTCAATGACCCTCGCAGCCTGGTCTATGTTGAGCCTGGCCCTCTTCACCGAATCCTCTGAATCGAGCTCGACGATCAGAAAATCGAGCCCGTTGGAAACGACACCTCCCCCTATGACAGATTCCCTCTCTATTCCCACCGCCTTCGCCGCCTGCCCTCTGTCCATCAGAGCCACACCGAACTTGGGAACTGGCTGATGCATCGTGATCGTAGGGGGATTCTTCCCGTGATAGGCAACATCGAGCTCCACCACTCCAGATTCGATCTCGAGGAAAACACGCTGCGCCTTCTTCTTTCTCCGCTTATTGAACTTTTCTGCGAGAACGAAGGCTGTCCCTATGACAGGATGACCGGCGAACGGAATCTCCGAGTATGGTGTGAATATCCTGACCTTCGCATCTATTTCCTTTCTTTTCGAGGGGTAAACGAAGGTAGTCTCGGAAAAGTTGATCTCCCTCGCGATATTCTGCATCTGCTTTTTTGTCAGGTTCTTCGGTTTCTCGAAAACCGCCAGCTGATTGCCACTGAACGCAGAATCGGTAAAAACATCGACAAACCTGAATGAATACTTCTTTTTCATGACATCACCCTTTAGCCTTTATCATCGAACAGATTGTCCTCGGGAATTAGGTTACCAAAGGAGTAAAGAATTAAAAAGGAAAATTTCTAATTTTTATATTTTATTCAACACCCCTACGTTGTATATTGTTCCCTGAAAATTCAGGGCGCTCGGACACAACAAGGAGGCGAAAAGATGAGCATGAAAAGACTAATTCCTATAGTAGCAATCAGCTTGGTGATCGCCATGGTGGCGACCGCAGGTGCTTTCACACCCCCGAAAAAGCCCATGAAGGATATGAATCCCCGGGTCATCGTCAAAACCAACCTCGGCTCTTTCACGATAGAGCTCTTCAGAAAAGAAGCCCCCGTAACCGTTGCGAACTTCCTCCATTACGTCGATAAGAAGTTTTATGACGGCACGATCTTTCATCGCGTGATCCCCGGGTTCGTCATCCAGGGCGGCGGCCTCACCCCCGATCTCATGAAAAAGGTCACTGACGAATCGATAAAGAACGAGGCGGGCAACGGACTTAAGAACCTGAAGGGAACGCTCTCCATGGCGAGAACAATGAACATCAACAGCGCAACGAGCCAGTTCTTTATCAATCTCAGGGACAACGCGGGGCTCGACCATCGTGACAACACGACAAAAGGTTACGGCTACGCCGTATTCGGCAAGGTCGTTGACGGATGGAACGTGATAGAAAAGATAGCGAGCGTAAAGACGACCAACAAGAACGGCCGTCAGAACGTCCCTGTAAAGCCTATCATAATCGAATCGATGAGAAGGGTAATGCCCGCCAAGTCGATGGGGAAAAAATAGTTAGTGCACACTGACCGGCACGGGACATTTTTTTCGAAGCGATGTGCCGGGACCGATGAGACCTTTCGGGGCAGGGAAGATCAGCCCGATGAACGAGGGAAGATTTTTCCTGCCCCACATTCATTTTTATCCCTAAATATCACGAGAATCGAAGGGGCATCTCCATCTACGGGGAAATTCGCGAAATCGAGAGCTTATCTGATTATTTATCAATAAGATAACAACCACGAAACTCTTCCTCCGTTCGCGGTCGGATGGAACGCTTCTTGATGAAAATGAAGTCTAAGAAAGCTCCTTTTTGATCTGTCCCCCTTGGATGTCCTGAAAGGAACCTTGATGAAAAGCGATGAAAAAATATCGGTCGTCACGCTGATCGAAGCCCTGGTAAGAAGCAGGAAACTCGTTGCAATCATAATAGGTGCGGGCATCGCCCTCTCGTTCACCCTGGCACTCACTCTGCCCCAGAGGTTTACGGCGACGGCGACGATCCTTCCATCGGGGAAGGGCAATCTCTTCGGCAAGCTCGGCAGCCTGATCGGCCTTCAAAACAGCAGCCTCACCGATGAGATCCCTCAAAACAGCTCGCTTCTCTTTCCGACGGTCCTTTCAAGCAGGTACGTTCGAATGCAACTGTTGCGTTCGACATTCGAGTACGCGGGGAAAAAGACCACCCTGAGCGAAATCCTCGGTAAAAGAGATATCGACGATGCCCTCACCGCACTCGATGCCCTTGTAGGTATAGGGATGGACAAAAAGACCGGGATAATCCGCATCAGGGTTACGACAAACGATCCGGATCTCTCCGCTGCGGTGGCAAACCGGCTGATCGACCTTCTAAGGGATTTCAACGTGCAGAAGAAGAGAAAGAAGGCGTGGTACAACTACGAATTCCTCTCCAACAAGCTCAGCGAAGCCTCAAAGGAGCTCTTTGCGGCGGAGAGCACGCTGACCGCCTTCGAAAAGAGACACCGCGATTACACGGAATCGACCGACCCTTCGGTCGTGATGGAACACGAAAAGCTCACGAGAGAGCTCGAGCTCAAAGAAAATCTATTCATAGACCTGACGAAAGAGAAGGAGCTCGCCGATATCGAACTCAAGAGACAAACTCCAATAGTCAGGGTCTTAGATTACGCCTCGCCCCCCAGGATAAAGAGCTTTCCCCCGAGAAAATTGATCGTAATGGCAGGAGGATCGTTGTCACTAATAAGCGCCGTCATCGTCTCCCTGCTGAGGATGATTTCGCTGTCGGCTCTCATCACAAGATTCATATAAATATTCCCCATTGCTGCTTTTCAGACACAAAGAAATCGAATCGATGAAAAGAGCAAATGCCGTCCATGAACTGCATACAAATACAGCAATTAAATATCGAACTTGCAGATCGCAGAGTCGCGGGATATCCTGTTCGTCAGCGCCCAGCCGAACGAACCCGGCGGGGCAGAGACATTAGCGCAAGAAGAGTCATAGAATACCTCGAAAGCGTCATCATGTGCGAAAAGAAGTTGTGAATGAAAAGAGCGAAGAAGAGGATGAGGAGGGTCGAACGCATTGCCTCGGCACGCCTGTATCCGCCATCGAGCAATTCGATGTCCGGCCCACTACGCAGCCTCAGCCCTACCATTATCAGAAATGCGGAATAGAGCAGAAAGGGGAAAATGCCTGCTTCCGACATGATAAAAACAAATGTATTGTGAGGCCCGTTGGGCACCTCGGTGC